>CAYJDV010000001.1:0-31799 GCA_964369095.1 uncultured Candidatus Saccharibacteria bacterium
GAGAGCAGGGTAGATGAAGTAGTAGAAATAGATAGCGACAACTATCAAGTATTTACTCGGGCTAGTGCTCAAAATGGTCACGCCAACAAAGAGGTGATATTTTTACTTTCCAAACATTTTGGCAAAGGCGTGAAGATGGTCTCAGGTGGTGTCAGACAAAACAAGATATTTGAAATACTACAAGGGAGGTAGTAAATGCTAAGCCTTTTTTACAAATTCAGTTCTAAGTACAAGACCCTTAACGCCGTCGGCATTGCAGTCTATGAGTTCTGGATCATCTGATAGTCGGATATTTTTTATTTTGGTGCCCTTTTTGAGAGTAACAGAACTACCTTTGACTTTGAGATCTTTAGTTACGATAACACTGTCACCGTTTTGTAATATGTTGCCGTTGCTGTCTTTTGTTTCTTCTGTATCCATAGTGTACGTATGTTAGCACATAAACTGTATAGAGATAATAGTATATAAAGGTTCGTATGCTCCATATTTGCTATAATGAGGCATATGAAAAATTCAAGATATATTTTGATAGCTGTAGCGGTGGTAATAGTAATAGTCGTTGGAATGATGAAGACCAAAGAGCCTGTAGCTGACAGTACAGAAGTGATAGATCTTTGTTATGTTTACAATACTGAAGCAGGGGATAATGCTAGTTTGCGTATCTCATTTTCAGGAGAGAACGGTAGTGATGTTTCTGGAAGTTTCAATTTCCGACCGGCAGAAAAGGATAGCAAGACCGGTACTTTCACTGGTGTAGCTGGTCCTGTAGATACTCAAACTATGTCACGGTCTTTGTCAGTTCTTTGGCAGGCTAGTGCAGAGGGTACTACTGTTCCTGAAGAGCTCTCTATCATCATCACAGACAAGATGGCAGCCGCAGGATTTGGTGAAATGAAAGATCGAGGAGATGGGACATACATCTACGCTGATACAGCGTCTCTCTCTTATGCTCCAAATCTTCAACAGACAGATTGTTCTGATCCAGCACTCAAATAAACAGATAATAAGTAATAAAAAAGAGCGCGATCATTTGGTGGTCGCGCTCTTGGCGTAGGTGGTGTTTTATACGGTTTTTGTATGTGCCCCACGTAATCACCTACGGGGGTGGAATCTCTTTTCACCTGTATTTTTTTAGATTCTACATAACAAGACTGTGTTAATAAGAATGGCTCTATCAAAAATTGGTGAGAGTGCTTTTTCGTATATTCCATTAATGCACTTTGTAGTAGTTCTTCTTTATTCTTCTCTGGTGCAACTACTACAATTTGTGGGTCAACATAAATAGAATGAATATGATGATGAAATTCCTCGGCTACTAAGACAGCTATATCGAAACCGATATGAAGTAATCTCATAGGCTTAAATTTTTTATTTATAATAAATCATTTAAAAAGACATGTCAAATATTTTAGTATCATTATCTTGACATACGCTATATTTCATGTTAATATAAACAAGAACCCGTGTAGAGTGAAAAGAGGTGAATGTGGGGATGCTTGTTCAAGCATAGGTCCGTCTACTTTTGTAGGCGGACCGTTTTTATTTATGCGTGATAAAATATACAGATGTTGGCATTTACCAAAGAGGAGATAGCTTTGATCAAAAAGCTAAATACTCCAGAGAAGGTTCAAGATTTTCTAAATACTATACCGATCAATCACGAGGTTGATGGAGTGGACCGGATCAAGTCTCCGATAAATGTCCTGCGTCAAAATAGTGCCCACTGTATCGAGGCAGCCATCTTGGCAGCGTATATACTCTCAACTCATGGCTACAAACCGTTAATACTACACCTAGAGACTACTAAGGATGATTTTGAACATGTGATAGTACCTTTTCAAGGGGAACATGGTCTGTGGGGCGCACTTTCAAAAACTAACCATGTCATCCTTCGCTACCGTGACCCAGTTTATAAAAATATCAGGGAATTGGTCATGTCGTATTTTCATGAATACTCAATGGAAAACGGACAAAAGACCTTGCGTCGCTACTCTGATCCGATGGATTTGCGTGATTTTGGTAGCGACTGGATGCTCGAAGAAGGAGACCTTTGGGGGATAGATGAAGAGCTTGGCAAGGTGCCACATCATGATATCGCCCCTAAAGATGTGCTTAAAAACCTTCGAAATACTGATCCTATAGAGCGGGAAAGTCTCAAAGCGGTAGAATGGAAAATACCTAGGATTAGAAAGGCTTAAAAACCAACAAAGTACAAAATACTGTTCAAAATGGCAATGTTGTGCTATAATTGAGCTTGTACAAATATAAATTAAGGACTCAATAAAATTATGCCAGAAATCAAAGCGTTATGTATGAAGTGTAGAGATGCTAACAAAAAGCCTACTATGCAAGTTATGAAAGATATCGTTGTTTCAGAAAAGAACAACCGATACTCTGCAAAAGGTCAATGTTCAACTTGTGGTGGAAATATGTTCAAATTTATGAACAAGGAAACTGCAGATAGTCTCAAATAATTTTAAATCTAATTTTTAGACTCAATATAAACAAAAAAGCACCTCAGGGTGCTTTTTTGTTGCTTTATTGGTACAGTATCAAGATATGACAGTAAAGGGCGAAATAAAAAGTGCAGTCTTTGTGAAGAGTAGCCCAACAATACTTGGGGTTTTTGAAGACGGCTTGCCACACATCGCATTTATAGGTCGCTCAAATGTTGGTAAGTCTAGTACTATCAATGCCCTAACTAAACAAAAAGGTTTGGCCAAAACATCGGGGGCTCCAGGGGCGACAAAACAGATCAATCAATTTCTAATCAATAATAAATTTTATATCGTAGACCTTCCTGGTTATGGTTTTGTAAAAGGATCAATAGGTAAGCGTGACGTCTTGCACAATGTCATCGAAGATTATCTTTCTTATCAGTATGAAGGAGAGCAAACTATAGTCTTGATAATAGATGGTAAGGTGGGTCCTACGGCGGACGATCTGGATATCGTGCAGATGTTGGAGGAGCACAACAAAAGGATAATAGTGGCGGTCAACAAAGTAGATAGGCTCAAAAATTCTGAACTTAAGACGCAGTTAACTAAAATACAAAACCTTATTGGGGGACATACTATTATCCCGTATTCAGCTGAGAAAAAGAGTGGTATTGGTGCTCTTTGGGTACAAATTTCTAAATAAAATACTTTTACACACTACAAAAAGTCTCAATAGCGCTATAATATAGGAGTAGTTCTTATTAGTTTTTAAAAGATATAAATATATTATGAAAGGTTTACACAAAATTACATGGATCTTGGTTATCATCGGTGGTCTTAACTGGCTAATCTTTGCTTTGTTTAACTGGGATGTTGGAAGTCTATTCGGTGGAATGGATGCAACAATCTCAAAGATAATCTACGTACTTGTAGGTCTATCAGCTCTTGTTGAACTATTTTCTCACAAGGATAACTGTAAGTCTTGTACTACTAACAAGATGTCACAAGCTCCTTCTTCTACTCCAAATATGTAATTATTCAAAAAACCCAGAGACGAAAGTCTCTGGGTTTTTTGTTTATTTTATTTTTTCAGAAGGTCGATGTCAGATGTAGAAATTCGTTTTACAAATCCAGGCTTCATAGAGCCAAGCTTGAGGTGCCCAATGCGAATACGAGTTAGTGATTCGATAGTCATGTGACATGCATCACACATACGGCGGATCTGATGTTTGCGCCCCTCAGTGAGCACAATAGTAAAAGATGATCGAGAAATCTTTTTGACAGTCGCTGGCTTAGTCATAACTTTGTCGAGCATGATACCAGAAGAAAGTCTGGCCACACTTTCAGGGCTGATAGCTTCACGAACCAAAACTAAATATTCTTTTTCAACGGTACTGTTTTCTTTGGTCAGTGCTCGAGTTAAAGTTCCGTCGTTAGTCATAATGATCAACCCCTCAGAATCTTTGTCGAGTCGTCCAATAGGTGAGAGATGCTCGAGACCCTTGAATTTGTCGTGGATGTCAGTATTCTCGGGAGCAGTTTTTGTCGTTTCGATACCGCGAGGTTTGTATATAAGCATTGCTTCTTTGATAACCCCGACAACGCTACCAACTTTGACTACGTCTTTATCTGGCACGATACCAAAACCAGTCTCTCGAACAACTTTTCCATTGACCTGCACAAGACCTTCTTTGATCAGTTCTTTGGCTTCACGTCGTGAGGCTAGTCCCATATGAGCTATAGCTCGCTCAAGTCTCTCTTGCCCAACAGGTAAAGTAGATGTATCTTTGGGTCTTTGTTTAGCCAGAGGTTTTGGGCCTTTGGGTGTCCGGTAGAAGACTTTCTTTTGAGTTCTTTTTTGAATTGCCATGATGTTTGCGAGTATAGCATGTCATAGTGTAAAATCGTGGCAATGGAAAAAATGCAAAATCTACTGACTATAGCTAAAAGATTAAAATCTGAAGGTAATAATGAACAAGCTTTGGAGGCTTACAGTGGAGCTTTTGATGCTTTGATAGATGAAGCGGGACTATATGCCAAGCAAAAAGAAGGCGGATTGGAAGATTTAAATGAAATGCGTCAGATTGAAAACACTTTGATTGAGGACTCAAAAGAATTTTTGAGAGAAAACATCACAGCAGCTAGTATCTTAAACGAGATGGCGATAATATTTCGTGATTTGGGGGACTATGATAATGCTAAACAAAAATTTGAAGAAGCGATAGATCTGATACCTGCAGGAAGTGACTATACTGATCCGCAAACTAACTTGGCACAACTACCGATACCAGTTTCGGCTGAGGTAATGAAATCAATAGATGAACAATAAAACATTAGTGTAGTAAACTATTAAGATAATGAGGACACAGGTTATATATTTTATTCGACACGGAGAAACAGAACTCAATGCCAAAGGTATTCGACAAGGTCCTGATGGACCACTGAGCCCGCAAGGAGTGGAACAGGTTAAAGAAGTAGCCAAGAGATTTCCAACTAAAAAAGGTAAACCAGAAGTTTTGATTGCTAGTCCTTTTCAGCGAACCAAGGAGACAGCGGCTATTATTTCGCAGGCACTTAATATGCCAGTGGAGTATTGTGATTTGTTGGTCGAGCGTAAAAATCCAACAGAGATCATTGGTCACTCTGGTAAAGAAGTACAAGTCGCGTCCATTGTTGATCGGATAGACAAAAGTTTTCATGATGACAATTTGCGCTATTCTGACGAAGAGAATTTTGTTGATTTGAAAGAGCGAGCAAAAAAACTTCTTAAATATATCTCCAAGAGAAAAGAAAATCAGATCATCATGGTGACTCACGGTATCTTTTTGAAAATGGTCGCTTCATATATCTTACTCGGGGATAGTCTAACAGCTTCTCAGTACAACAAACTTAGCTATTTAAATCCTATGGATAATGCAGGGCTAACTATTTGTATTAGAAAGAAAGGTTTTTGGAGAAAAGAACAATGGAAGCTTTTGGTTTGGAACGGTATTACCCAAGAAGAGCCGTCAGAAGATACGGAAGAGTAGATTTTGTTGTATACTATTGGTATATAAGAGTAAGACAATAACAATGGCCAAAGGAAACGAAAGTCGCAAAAGAGAAGCAAAGAAACCAAAGAAGGTTGTTCTCAAGGATAAATAATATAAAAACCATCACATTTGTGGTGGTTTTTATATTGCCCGCTTCCTCAAGCAAGGTATAATCTATCTATATGATGAAAACAATTATTTCGATATTGGTTGTAGGTGTTATAGTTTTTGGAGGATATTACTTGATCAATAAAAATAAAACACAGGATATATCACAAGTGGTAAATCAAATAGAATCAGAAAGTCCGGCAACAGAAGAGTCGACATCAAAAAAGATGCCCTTCTCAGAATTTGTAAAACAATCTGGTTCATATCAGTGCAGTGTGAAACAGTCGACAAGTGATTTTGATTCAAGTGGTACTGTTTATGTAAATGATGGCCGGATGCGCGGAGAATTCGAAACCATAGCTGAGGGTATGAATATAAAAAGTTATATTATTATGAAAGATGGATTTATTTATACCTGGAGTTCTGCTTCACCAAAAATAGGTTTTAAAATGGCGATAAAGACAGAAGTAGAAAATGCTAATTCTCAAAACTATTCTTGGAATCCAGAACAGATAGGAGACTATGATTGCTCATTTTGGTTATTAGATGAATCGCAGTTTACTGTTCCGACTAACATTAAGTTTAACTTGACTAAAGAGTCTTTAGTATTGCTAATTAAAAATATTGTAGTATAATACTTTGTGTATATAGGGTCAGTAGCCTGTTGCACAATATGAGTATTAATATGCAACTATCAACTATCATTCTAGGTATATTGAAGACCCGGCGAGGCAAAATGCACGTCACAGAACTACTTCGTTTAGTGAAGGCTTACTATCAAAGAAATAAACTAACCCTAAGTTCTCCCTCTGATGGAGAAATAATGCACACAATAGATCTACTTGTAGAAGATGCTCTTGTTATCAAGATGCACAACGGAGCCTGGGATGAATATCAAATCTCAAATAAGGGCTATGCTAGGCTTCGAGCTTGGTATGCACCAAAGAAGATGTTGGCGGTCATTAGTAATGATTTTGCTAAGATGCTCTCTATCGTTGCGACTATTTTATCTATCCTTGCGACATACCTTAGTATCAAAGCTAGATACTAGTACTCTTTATTAAACAGGAGTACACTAAAGACATAGCAATAATAAATATATTTTTATGAATAAAATAATGTCTTTGGTACGCGTCTGTCTAGGTTTTATATTCTTGTGGGCATTTGCCGACAAACTTTTTGGACTAGGATTCGCCACGACATCGGCTAAAGCTTGGATAAATGGAGGATCTCCAACTTATGGATTTCTTAGTTTTGCCACAAAAGGGCCATTTGTAGATTTATTCCATTCTCTATCAGGTAATACTTTTGTAGATATAGTGTTTATGGCAGGGTTACTCTTTGTGGGGGTAACGTTGATGTTTAATTTTTGGGTTAAGTGGGGAAGTATCGCCGGACTTTTGATGGTTGTACTTATGTATTTGGCAGTACTACCTCCTGAGAATAATCCAGTTATTGATGATCACATTATCTACGCTATCATTTTTGCTTATTTTGCTGTTGCACATAAATCATTACCAGAGAAGTCAGCAGTAAATTATGAAAAAAGGATATAAAGAAAATATTGAAAGTTTAACAATAGCTAATACTGATTTTCGCCACGTACTCTACAGCGGTGCGCACATGCAGTTAGTCTTAATGACTTTGCAAGCAGGAGAAGATATTGGTTTTGAAGTTCACGAAGACAACGACCAGTTTTTTCGCTTCGAAGAAGGTGAAGGAGAGGTAATCATCAATGACACTCACTATAGTGTCGCCGATGGAGATGTAGTTATTGTTCCAGCTGGAGCCAGACACAATATCTCAAATACAGGTAGTGAGCTTTTGAAGCTATATACAATATACTCACCAGCTCATCACAAAGATGGTATTGTGCGCTCAACAAAGCAAGAGGCTATGGATAATGAAGCCGAGTTTGACGGTATTACGACTGAATAATAGAAAATAAATACCGCACCTATAAAACACCCTTTGACAATAAGGGTGTTTTATAGTATAAACAAGGAAAATATTTTTGACCTTTAAAACAAATTAGTATGCAGAAAAAAGCAAAAAGTGCGAAGCTATTCCTTCGGAAAATTTTAGAAGCCTTTATGATTTTAGGTTTACAAAAAATTATCAACAACCGATTAAAAGAAATAAACGCAAAGCCGCCCGATGTTAAGCGAGTCGATGAACGGTTAAACCAATTATCATTTAGTAAACAGATTAATTACTATACTATCAAAGTAAGGACTTCTGTGAACGAAGATAAGGCTTGTTTTAATAAAACAGGGAAAATATGGATTTTGGTTGTTCGTGGTGTCCCGGGTATAGGAGAAGAAGTTGTTTTTATCCGCTATTTCAGAAGATTACCGGGTGCTTATAAAAAAGTTATTAACCTGGTGTCTGCGCTGAATTTTGAGCTTTCAAATAGGCCGTCTGATTCAAAAGGTAAATTTATGAATTTGACCAAAGTGTCTCCTAGGTTAAGCGTTTGGAGATCTGCTCAATATGAGAAAAATAAAGAAGAAAAACCGATGTTTCTTAATCTTCCCGCAGGACCTTTTGCTGATTTTATAGCTAAAAAGCAAAAAGAATGGATTTACTATCAATTAGTTACCCGTGAGCGTAAAAAAATAAAAGGAATAGAATCTGAAATAAGAAAACCTTGGGATATACAGAATCCTGAAAATGCAGTTCCTGTAATATAAGCAGGTAAGCCCGCAGTGACAGCGGGTTTTTTTATTGCTTCTGTTTGGGTGTATACTTTGTGTATATGGAAAAACCATCAGATTTGGAAAAAGTACCACAAAGCGAACCTTCTTCTGAAAAAGTTAAATCAAAGTTTTCTGAGAAGGAATTGGATGATCTTTATGATGATAACTATAAAGGTCGAGAAGATGAAGATCCGAGACCAGATTCTATGAAACAGTTTAGATAATATGCAAACTATTTATTTAGCAGGAGGATGTTTTTGGTGTACTGAAGCCGTTTTTAAAAGCATCAAAGGTGTTATCTCTGTCATACCTGGATATATCGGCGGAACTGTAGCCAATCCAACATACGAGCAAATCTGCACCGGAACTACAGGGCACGCTGAAGCAGTGAAGGTTGTCTATGATGAAAAGATTTTAGAACTTTCTGATTTGCTAGAAATATTTTTTGCGACTCATGTCCCAACAACTCTCAATAGGCAAGGAAGCGACGTCGGTACTCAATACCGAAGTGCTATTTTTTATACAAATCCAAATCAAGAATCAGTTTCGCATGCTGCTATTGCGCAAGCTCAGAAAAACTTCAGTGATCCTATAGTGACAGAAGTAACCCCTGCAAAAGAATTTTATGAAGCGGAAGCGTATCATCGTGACTATTATTTTGCTAATACTAAGAATCCTTACTGTATTTTAGTGATCAGTCCAAAACTTGAGAAATTACAAAAAGAATTTGGTGATAAGTTATCAAAGTAACATGAATTATTGGCTGATAAAAAGTGAAGGTGATTGCTACAGTATCAACGATCTGAAAAAAGACAAAGTGGTGCCTTGGAGTGGAATACGAAACTTTCAAGCACGTAACTTCATGCGCGACTCTATGAAGCTAGGAGACAAAGCGCTCTTTTATCATTCAAATGGTACAAAAGAAAATCCGACGGGTGTTTATGGTACTGCGAAGGTCGTTTCAAAACCATATCCAGATCAAACTGCATTTGATAAAAAAGATGATCACTATGATCCAAAATCTAAAAAAGATAGTCCGACATGGATGTTGGTAGATATGGCTTTTGAAAGTGAATTCAAAAATCCTGTATCATTGACTCAGATAAAATTTGAACCAAAACTACGAGGTATTATGGTGGCAGAGAGGGGAAGTAGGCTTTCTATTCAACCAGTTTCCAAAGAACATTTTGAAGTAATTGTTGGATTAAGCAGAAATTGAGCTTATGTTATAGTGATAATTATATGCAACAAGATAAAGAGCTCGTCTTATATCAAATTTTCTTCATATTTATCTTACCGATAGCGCTTTTGACTTTCGGTATTGTGCCTATAACTTGGAGGATGCTGGTTTTATGCGTGGCGATGCTTTTCATGTATGGGGTGATACAGAAGGAAAAGATCTCTGATGAGACTATGGGAATATCTAAAAATACTTTCCGCAAGGCACTTATCCCTTATTTGATTTTTACCCTTATCGGCGCTGTTATATTTGTCAGACTCTCTGGTGTTTTGGCTATCAATCCAAACATAGTTTGGTGGCAGCATATGCACTTTATATTTTTATTTTTACCAGTCTCTCTTTTGCAAGAAATAGCATATCGAGGTTTTCTTTTTCCAAAGTTAAAAGAGCTCTCTAGTAAATGGTGGGTGATAATCGGCGCCAATACTGTTTTGTTTACATTTCTGCATGTTATTTATCCTACTCCTGACATCATGCTTCCTGTGGCATTTTTCTCAGGACTTGGGCTCTCTGTCATGTATCGATATTATCCAAATTTGATTTTAATATCACTCTCTCATGCAGTTCTAAATTTTATTGCTGTGCTCCATGGTTTCTTCTTCTTTTACTAGTCGGGTGTATACTATGGGTATATTAATTTCATCTAAATAAAATAAAATAAAATGTCTAATTTTTTAAAGATAATTTTGTTGGTTATGTTTTTGGGAACTTCAAATGTTTTTGCTGAAACTGAACAAAAAGAAACACAAGTCAAAACTGAAGTTACTCCGAATGCCTCTAGTCTGGATAATTTTGAATTAAAAGCAAAGGGTTATTTTGCTCGAACCAAAGATGCTATTGAAGTTTTCCGAATAAAACAAGCTGATCATTTTTCAACACTTCGAGATCAGACTAAAATTAAATTAGATATAAAAGTTTCTGAAGATGTGTTTAAAAGATTGGCTCCAATGTTCACTGCACCACCAGCGCCTAGTGGTGTCCCTGGAACAGTTGAAGGGGATGGAATACAACCGAGCAAGATAGATAATCCTATGGATTACGGGACACTTATATTTGCCACTTCTATGGCCTCACTCTTTAGTAACACATTGATATTTTACGGGGTACTATTTTTACTCGCTTTTATCTTTTTGAGGGCTATATTCA
The DNA here is from genome assembly GCA_964369095.1 of uncultured Candidatus Saccharibacteria bacterium. Lineage (GTDB taxonomy): Bacteria > Patescibacteriota > Minisyncoccia > Phycocordibacterales > UBA9973 > UBA4124. The sequence goes on from CAYJDV010000001.1 coordinate 10,664, forward strand.
AAATGTTCCGATAGTTAAATACAACTAAAAAAATAACTGTCAATTGTGTTAGAATAAGTCAATGATTCGCACCACTTTTGCTATCGTGATTATTTTTTTGGCCACGTTTTTTCTACCGTTTTGGGCGCAGATTATTCTTTACGTTTTGGCTATAATCTTGGTTCAATACAGAGCCTTTCTGTTGGTACCAGCACTTTTTGCTGATGCTTGGTATTCACCCGTTAGAGATATTTCCCCAATCAATAACAAGACTGCTTTGCTGGTTTTAGTTATGATTGTTGTTTATTTACTTATTATCAGAAGAACTCGCATATCAGAACGTTATGGTTTACCGAAGAAGTAAAAAAGTCATAACTACAGAACTGCATCCAGATGAAATACTTTTGGATGTGCACAACCTACCTTCATTTGATAGGCAGCAATTTGAAGGGCAACTTGAGCAACCAATCAGAAAAAGATCTCTTTCAATGATGTTTGTCTTCATTGCTATCATTGGTGTTTTGTTTTTGTCTAGACTTATTTATTTACAAACATTTAAACATCAATACTACGCACTAAAGAGTCAGCAAAATAGCTTGGATGCTATTCCACTTTTTGCTGATAGAGGAGTTATTTATGATCGTAACGGTACTGAGCTTGTTTGGAATGTCAGAGATGAGATTATAGATTTGACTAAGCGTTCTTATACCAAAGCTCATGGATTTGCCAATATTTTAGGGTATGTATCGTATCCAGCTAAAGATCAAAAAGGTTTCTTTTGGCAGGAGCGTACTATTGGTAAAGATGGAGCAGAAAAAGAATTCGATAGTACTTTGGCCGGGATCAATGGAAGAAAGCTTATAGAATCAGATGTTGCTGGAAATGTTGTCTCAGAAGGATCTATAGAGCCACCAATTCAAGGTGAAAACTTAAATCTATCCATTGATAGTAGGGTTCAAGAAGTTCTATATGGTGGTATCAAGGACTTGGCAGTGCAATCAGGCTATGTCGGCGGTACAGGGCTCGTGATGGATATTAAGACTGGTGAACTCTACGCTATGACAAGCTATCCCGAATTTAATTCTGAAATAATTTCAGAAGGTACAGACAAGGCAATCATCAATGGTTATTTAAATAGTTCTGCAAAACCACTTCTAAATAGGGCAATTGATGGCGTCTATACTCCGGGATCTATTGTCAAAACGTTTTTTGCTTTGGGTGCACAAGCAGAGGGAGTTATCAGTCCAAGCAAAGTTTTATATACCAATGGTAAATTGGAAATTCCAAATCCTTATAATCCTAAACTAAAAACAGTTTTTAGAGATAATGCCGATCATGGAGCAGTAGACATGCGCAAAGCACTGGCAGTGTCTTCAAACGTTTATTTTTATGAAATTGGTGGTGGTTTTGGAGACCAGAAAGGTCTTGGTATCGCTAACCTTGAAAAATATGCTCGAATGTTTGGTTTAGGTGAAAAGACGGGAGTAAATCTAAGTGGAGAGCGTGAAGGTAATATTCCAAGTATAGAATGGAAGTCTAAAAAATTTCCCGGTGATCCATGGAGAGTGGGAGATACTTATAATACCGCCATTGGTCAATATGGATTTCAAGTGACCCCAATACAAATGGTCAGAGGTATCGCAGGTATTGCTTCTCGTGGAATACTGCAAACTCCGACTATTTTGAAATCCAACAATACTAATAGTGGAATTAGTCTGGAAGTTCCTGATAATTTTTATACTGCAGTTCATGAAGGTATGCGTATGAGTGTGCTCGAAGGTACAAGTAGAGCCCTTGATAACGATACAGTACACGTCGCGGCAAAATCTGGTACTGCTCAGATCAAAAACAACACCCGGGTTAACTCTTGGACAGAAGGTTTTTTCCCTTTTGAAAACCCTAAATACGCCTTTGTTGTCTTGATGGAGGATGGACCAAAAGTATCTTCTGGGGCTGTTCATGCTTTCAAACCAGTATTACAAGTATTTGTGGATAATCCAGAGCTTTTTAAGTAATAATTTTGTTTTGACGCAATAAACAAAAAGAGCTATAGTAGTCACTTATATGATGAAAGAATTGCTAACAAAAGAAAATAAAGAAGCGCTTGAGCTTGAACTCAAGGAACTTTCTGGGCCTCGTCGCAAAGAGATTATTTCTGCGGTTGAGTATGCTAAAAGTCTAGGCGACTTATCTGAAAATGCTGAATACCATGCGGCTAGGGAAGCACAAGGTAAGCTTGAAGATCGTATCCAGCAAATAGAATACACTCTCAAGTATGGCGAAGTAGTAGAGCGCTCTAGTGATGGATCTATTACAGTAGGATCTACTGTTATTGTTACAAAAGCTGGAGAGACAAATACCAGAACTTTTCAAATAGTTGGTTCAGAGGAAACAGACATGCTATCAGGTAAGATCTCTTATAAATCCCCAATAGGGCAAGCTCTTCACGGACACAAAGCAGGAGAAGTTGTAACTGTTGCTACACCAAAAGGTGATACAGAATATAAAATTATTTCTGTTAATTAAAGCTACTTAATATCTGAAATCAATTTTTCTCCGAATAAGAACTTTCGGATATATTTTCTAGATAGTACAAAAACAACAAAAAGTCCTATGGCTACTAGTGCGATATTTCTTACTACTCCGACATTATCGATAATGGCTTGGACTCTGCTATGGAAGAATAATCCTAAAAGTGTATAAAGCGGTACGTATACAATAATTGCAGCCAAGTCGTAGGTTACGAACCTTTTGAAAGGTATTTTTTTCTGTCCTGCCAAAAATGGTCCTATAAAACGAAGTTGAACTAAGAATCTAGAAAAGAATATTATTTTATTCATATGATCGGTGAACCACTGATCATTTTTTTGCATAAGTCGTTTTGAAAAGAATTTATCATAAAACCATGTGACTAGTCGGCTACCTTTTCGTGCCAAAAAGTACATGCCAATATCACTAACAAGAAGACCGGACATAACAATTGGCATGAGTATAAAAAAGTTTATATGCCCAGTTCCTGCCAAGTAGCCAAAGGCTAAAAGCACAACCTCTTCTGGAACAGGAATAACTACATTTGATAATAGGGCAGCAAACCAAATACCAACATAAGATAATGCCCCAAGTTCTGTAATAAGAGTCTGACCTTCGATCACAAACACAATTATAGCACTAAAAATCTTTTAGGTTTTTGTCTTGGGCGTAAATTTAGAAGTAGATATTGTTATCCACACCCTTAATATTTGCTAATAGGGAACAAAGTGGAGTAAAATGGTAACAAGTGGTAAGAAGTGGGATTAAGAATTCTAAGGGTTTTCAAGATGTTAATTGGAGAATATAAACACACCATAGATGAAAAGAACCGAATGTCCTTTCCGATAAAATTTCGGAAGGAGATGGGTAAAAGTGTCGTGGTAACACCGGGATTAGATAAGTGTTTGTTTATATTTACGATGAAAGAGTGGTCACGTATTGCCGAGAAGTTAGCTGAAAGCTCAATGCTTCAGTCTGACAATCGAAGTTTCAATCGATATTTATTAGGAGGAGCAACAATCGTGGCTGTAGATCCACAAGGGCGCATCCTTATCCCGGACTTTCTCAAAGACAGGGCAGGACTGAAGGGTAAGGTCGCCGTTGTGGGTGTACATACACGAGTAGAGCTTTGGGACCAAGAACTTTGGGATACCTATAAAAAAGATGTTGAAACTAAGGCAGATAGTTTGGCTGAAAAGCTAGGCGGCGTGGGAGTACTCTAAATGGAAACATTAAAAAAACAAACTCATAAACCTGTACTTTTACACGAATCAATAACTGCGCTTGATGTGCAAGACAAAGATGTTGTTGTCGATGGAACATTTGGCGGTGGTGGACATAGCAAGGTTATAAAAGATCTTGGAAAGGATATCAAACTTATTTGTGTAGATCTTGATGAAGATGCACAGAGTCGTTTTGAGATTCTATTTAAAGACACTTCTGTTATTTTTGTCCACGACAATTATAAAAATGCTGAAGCAATACTAAAAAAATCTGGTGTCTCTAGTGCAAACAAAGTCTTGCTTGATATCGGGACAAGTTCGTTTCAGCTCGACAATGATACTAGAGGATTCTCATTTCAAAGTGATAGTCCCTTAGCGATGACACTTTCTAAAAATGGATCACATACTGGTTTTAATGCTTACGACATTGTCAACGAATGGGAAGAGTCTTCTATTGCTGATATTATTTTCTATTACGGTGAAGATACTTTTGCTCGAGTAATTGCAAAGGCTATAGTCAAAGCTCGAAATATAGCACCTATCAAAACCTCAAAAGATCTAGCCGATCTTATAGCGATGACTATTAAGAGAAAAGGTAGACTTCACCCAGCAACCAAAACTTTCCAAGCACTTCGCATCGCAGTTAATGATGAACTCTCAGTACTCAAAGAAGCTCTCTCTGCTTGGTGGGACCATTTGGTCCCAGGCGGCAGGATTGCTGTTATAACCTTCCACAGCTTAGAAGATCGAATTGTGAAGCAGTGGATGGTAGGACTAGAAGAAGATAAGCGCGTTATCACAAAGAAACCTATAACACCAAGTGAAGAAGAACTAAAAGATAACCCTCGCTCACGGAGCGCTAAGCTCCGAATTATAGAAAAGATATGATGATCAAAATGAAAAACAGTATACGCTCTTTTAATGAATACGCTTCTTTACTGCGCCGAGCTACTAAGTATTGTTTTGTAGGTACTGGGGTACTTTTTGCATGCTACTTATATTTTGTTGGAGCAATCACTTTCTCTGTAGTAGAAAGACAAGGATTAGAAGAGATAACTAAGAGTCTGGCTTCAGATATTAGTGTTCAAGAACTTCATTATCTAGAAAAAGAAAAACACCTTACTAAAGACGTCGCTTATAGTATTGGACTTATTGATGCACCGTCGCTTTCTTTCACTACAAAGCAACGAGCATTTGCTTGGAATGCAGGACGCTAAGATACATCGCCGTAGGATTAGAGTCCTTATTGGTATTATTATTTTTTTTGGACTGTGTATTATCGGTAGGTTATTTTCATTACAGGTTATAAACCAAAAATCATATAAAGAGAGAGCTGAGCGTCAGTATTTAACTCCGGCCTCAGAGAGTTTCAATAGAGGAATAATTTATTTTACAAAAAAAGATGGTACGACAGTGGCAGCCGCAACAGTGGCCACTGGTTTTAAACTCGCTATAAACCCGCCAAAAATTAAGGATGTTCAAAGTACTTATGATTTATTAAATGCTATTGTTCCGATAGAGCAGGAAGATTTTTTTGCTAGAGCTAAAAAGACTAGTGATCCATATGAAGAAGTAGCAGAGCATATGAGCGTAGGGCAAGCAGAAGCTGTCACCGCACTTGGTTTGCCGGGAGTTAGTGTCTATAGGCAGAAGTGGAGATTTTATCCGGGAGCAGAATTGGCCGCCAAGGCTATAGGTTTTGTATCTTTCAAAGGAGATGATCTTATCGGAAGGTATGGACTTGAGAGTTATTATAATGACGTTCTTTCTCGTGGACAGAATAGCTTCTACGTTAACTTTTTTGCTGAGATTTTTGCTAATGTTCAATCGACTCTCTTTAAAAATAAATCTTCCACTGGAGATATAGTCACGACTATTGAGCCGACCGTTGAATCACAACTTGAATCAACTATTGCTGACATACAAAAGAAATGGGGGTCTGACGCTGTAGGAGGATTGATCATGGATCCAAATACTGGAGAGATCATAGCTATGGCTCATGTTCCAACTTTTGACTTAAATCAATTCGGTAAAGAAAAAGATGTGTCTGTTTATGCCAATCCGTTTTCTCAAAATGTTTATGAAATGGGATCTATCATCAAACCTCTTGTTATGGCTGCAGCACTAGATGCTAAGGTTGTAACTCCAGAGACTACTTATTTTGACCAAGGTTTTGTTAAGGTTAAAGATCGAACCTTTAGTAACTTTGATAAAAAAGGGAGAGGTAAAGCAAACATGCAGGATGTACTGAGTCAGTCATTGAACACTGGTATGGTATTTGTGCAACAGAAGATGGGTAAGGATTTGTTTAAGGAGTACATGCTAGACAGGTATCATATTGGGGAAAAAACAGGAGTAGATCTACCTAGTGAAGTTAATGGTTTGGTTTCTGGATTGAAAACAGCAAATGATGTGAACTATGCTTCAGCGGCGTTTGGACAAGGTATCGCTACTGCACCGATAAATATAGTCAGAGCGTATTCAGTAATTGCCAACGGTGGGTATGTGGTCACTCCTCACTTAGCCAAATCAATAAATCAAGAAAATGGACTTACAAAAACATTGGAATACAAACGTTCTGAAGCGGTCCTTTCTCCTGAGACCATAACAACGATAACTGATATGTTGGTCAACGTGGTTGACGATGGCTACCACCGAGGATTGACCCACTATAGTGTCGCTGCTAAAACTGGAACTGCTCAAATGGCCAAACCTGATGGTTCTGGGTACTATGATGATCGCAACTTCCACTCATTGATAGGTTTTTTCCCAGCATCAAACCCTCGTTTTGTATTGTATTTATTCAACAATTTCCCAAAAGGAGCTTCTTTCTCATCTCAAACCCTTGCTGATCCCTTTTTTGAAATGGTACAATTCATGACAAGCTATTATGAATTAACACCGGATAGATAATCGGTAAATCACAGAGGTATATATGGAATTTAAATTTTCAATCAGAAATGCATTAAAAGAAGCCTGGGCTCTTTTCAAGAAACACGCATGGTTTTTCGTGGCAGTAGCAGCTGTCGGTATGGTTTTGAATTTCCTAGGAACAGGGGACAGAACTCCTGTTATTGTTTCTCTTATATTAGGTATTGCAGCTTTCATCTGGTCAATCATTGTGATGAAATTATCTTTGGCCGCTGCTGATGGAAAGGAGGAAATGTTTTCTTTTTCAAAAATAAAAGCTATGCTCCCAGATTGGAAGCAGGCACTAGGACTTATAGGAGTAGGACTTTTAGTTGGACTACTATTTATCGGTGGTTTGATACTTTTGATCATCCCTGGTATTTGGATAGCCTTTCGTTTGAGTCTTTCAAACTTAGCATATCTTGATAAAGGAGAAGGGATCCGAAAATCTGTTCGCGCTTCATGGGACATGACAAAGGGTGGAGTATTTTGGACAACAGTACTTGTCAGTTTAACAGCAGGAATTCTATACATAGTTGGTCTAGTACTCTTCGGTGTTGGTATTTTGGTTACTTATCCTATCGCTATGATCTTGATGGCAAAATTCTACCGAGCTCTGACTGTACACCACGGACATACTCCTAGTGAAGTAGTTGTTCAGCCTGTAGAAATAGTAGCTCCTGCTACAGAAGTTCATGAAGAACCCCATCATGAAAGTGAGACTCCTATTCAATAATTCATAAAATTTCTAAATAAAAAAAGCCCTATAAAAGGGCTTTTTGCTTTACATAATTTTTTCTCTCTTCCATTAATATGAGACCATAATCTTCGTCCTTAATTTCCTCAATTTGGTACGGGCTATTTTTTGGTCTTAGTATCTTAGGGTCTGTCAAAATTAATATATTCCGAAGTTTGGTACTTTCTCTGAACTTCTTACTGGTTAATTTACTAAGAAAATTGATAATGTATTCTTTATCCCAGTAAAAAGGTGTTGGAATGCTTTGCTCCAACTCCTTAAGATCTGCGGGGAACATTGTCTTAGATATCTTTAATTTCAAGTTTGGATCCTCTGTTTTCAATGAAACTAAGACATGCCTCAGCGATGGGTATGTTATTTCTTCAAAGATAACAGGGTGTATATAGTTATCATTAAGACAAACCATATTTATTTCAGTGAGACTTAGTGTGTCATCCTCTAAAACTTCGTTACTACTCTTCATATTTTTTTATTTTTTATATTTTATACACTGATTTATTTAATAAGTCAAAAAGTTGTTAGTATTTGAATGATTTACATGTTGATTTTATGGTATTATGAGTATACATGAAGAATTTCATCGTTAAACATTTTAAGTCAAAAAAATACCTAATTTTAGGACTATTTATCGTTGGTTTGGTGGCGAGCTTTTCCCCTTTGTTTACCGATGCTACCCCTTCCTACATATCAGTGGGAAGTTATCCTTTTTCTTCAAATCTCGTTGGGGCCAAGCTCTATGTTATGAACTATTATTCGGATAACGTTTCTGTCGTTGATACTGTCACAAACACAACTACTGCTACTATACCCGTCGGGACAAATCCTCAGTTTGCTACTCTTTCTGGCACAAAACTATATGTAAACAGTGCTGTAGATGCAGCTATTTCGGTTATTGATACAAGCACAGATACAGTATCTTCTACTATCCCTATCGCTTCAGTTTCTACCAACTCTACTTTGGTTGGTAGCAAGATTTACGTCAACAGCAATGCCGGCAACACTGTCTCTGTTATAGATACTGCGACAGATACTGTCTCATCAACTATCACCGTTGGCACAAACCCTTTCAGCTCAACACTAGTTGGTACTGATCTTTATGTTATGAACGTAGGGTCTGACAACGTCTCTGTTATTGATACAAATACTGACACAGTATCAGATACGATAACTGTAGGAGACGCTCCTTACTTTTCTACTTTAGTCGGTACGGAACTTTATGTCACAAACCTCAATGGAAACACTGTTTCTGTCATTGATATAAACACCAACACTGTTACAGATACTATTTCTGTAGGTACAACACCTCATGGTATTTATAAATACGGAACTAATGTCTATGTGGTCAATATAAATGCTGGAGGTGTGTCTATCATAGATACTCTTACTAAAACAGTGACTGATTCAATATCTGCCGGTACACATCCATATCTAGCTACTCTTGTGAGTAACAAGTTGTATGTGCAGGATCTAAATAGTCCAAATCTTACAATTATTAACACTGATACAAATACTTTGTCTTCTAGTGTTAGCATTGGTATTGGTCAGTACACGTCCACACTAGTAGGTACAAATCTATATGTGAATAGTCCAGAGGCTAATAGTATTTATGCTATTGATACACTAACTGATACACTTTTAGACTTTACTTCACCTGTTTATAGTAGCTCTGAAATAATTGATGATACTCTAACTATCACATACGATGAGGCTCTGGACACTGACTCTGTACCAGCCCCAGGATCGTTTGTAGTAAATGTGAATGGTACTCCTAGTTCTATATCTTCTGTTTCTGTAAGCGGTTTAACTGTTATTTTGACACTTACTGAATCTGTATTTTTGGAGGACACTGTAGAGATCAGCTATACAGTTCCAGGTTCTAATCCTACTCAAGACGTTGCCGGTAATAATGCCATATCATTTGCTGATCAGAGTGTTACTAATAGTAGTAAAAACTGTGGACTTATTTCAGTTGGAACTCAGCCTAGATTTTCAACATTAGTTGGAACAAAGTTGTATGTAATGAATTTCTCTTCTAATGATGTTTCTGTTATAGATACTGTTACTAGTACCGTCTCAACTAGTATTAATGTCGGAACCAGCCCAAAATTTTCTATTTTAGTCGGGACAAAATTATACGTAAACAATCAGAGTTCTAATGATGTCTCTGTCATAGATACAGCAACAGATAACGTCTCATCAACGATCACTGTGGGTGGTAGTCCTTACTTTTCTACTTTAGTCGGTACAAAGCTATACGTGATCAATCAGAGCTCTGATAATGTTTCTGTTATAGATACTGCAACAGATACAGTTATTGGGACGGTTATTGTCGGAGGAAATCCCGTATCTTCTACTCTAGTCGGTACAAAGCTATACGTGATCAATCAGAGTTCTAATGATGTCTCTGTCATAGATACTGCAACAGATACAGTTATTGAGACTATTACTGTGGGTACCACTCCAAATTCATCTGCTCTAGTCGGTAGTAAGTTGTACGTAAATAACAGCACTTCCTTTGATGTTTCTGTTATAGATACTACATCTGTTGCAGTTTCAGCTACTATTTCTATTTCAGAAAATGCTAGTAATTTAATCTCTTATGGAACCAAAATATATTTAATGTCAGCAAGCTCTAATGTCATAGTTATAGATACTGCAACTGATACGGAGCTGACGACAATAGCCCTCGATTCAGCTGGTGGAGTAGGTACAATGGTTGGCTCTGATTTATACGTAGGAATGGATGACTCCAGTTATATTGCTGTTATAGATACTTTAACAGATACTGTCTCAACTATTATTACAGTAGGTCAAAATCCGATGTCTTCTACTCTAGTCGGTACAAAATTGTATGTAAACAATATCTCAGATAGCAGTGTTTCTGTTATTAATACAACTACAAATACGATAAGTACATGTCCTTTTACTTGTACATATACAGCAGGTTCTGGTGGAAATATATCTGGTACTACACCACAAGCAGTTGATAGAGGTGCAGATAGTATTGCTGTAACTGCAGTACCAAATAGTGGTTACTCTTTCTCTAGTTGGTCTGATGGTTCAACCGCAAATCCTAGAATTGATACAAATGTAACAAGAAATATAAGTGTCACTGCAAATTTCACCCAAAACTCAAGTGGTGATGCAGGGGGATTTAGTATGGTTTTTGGATGTACTGATCCTAAAGCTTCAAATTACCAGTCACTTGTTGCCAACAATCCAGCGCTTTGTAAATACGGTACTGATATTATTCCGACAGACATAATCAAAGATAAAATATGTGAGATAAATGTTTTTGACAATATGAAAGAAGGGGACCGAGATGGTAAGTTTAGTTCTTACAATGGAGGTATCGTTAGTCAGATTGCGACCTTGCAGGCACATATCAACAAATCTCTTGTCGCCTTGTATGTCAGAGCCGCAGGACCAGTAGATGGTATCTTTGGCGCGCTAACTAAGGAGGGAGTTAAAAGATTACAGCAGGAACTTAATAAAACTCTAACTCAAGACCAAGTATTAAAAGTTGATGGTGTTGTAGGTATTTTCACTAAGTCTGCGATAAATAGTATTTGTAAGTAGTGTTGTGACCCTACGGAGAAGTTGCACGGATCGCCCGCGACTAAATCTGTTGCAACAGATTTGTCTGGGCACCAACTCGACTATTTCTTTTGTTAAAGAAATAAGTCTCTGTTGTTCGATTCTCCACGAAAGCAAAGCAGTTTGCTTTCTGTATGGTCACAACGCGAAAAACACTACGAAGGTGTTTTTTTTGTGTTGTGATCCTTTGTAGTGAGTTTTGGAACCCTATGTTTAAAAATATAAAAGAATTAAGTATATTGACGAATAAATATAATTGTGATATAATATATATGTAGTTAAAAATTTGCTCTTTTAAAATTAAGAAACTAAAAAGCAAATTTAAATTTTAAAATAATAATTTAATATAATTTTTTATTTAATCTTTTAAATTTATAATACAATGAGAGAAAATCTTATTCCTGGCACTATTATAAAAATAGTAAAGGTAAACAGATCTAGAACTAATCAGCAAGTGTTCGAATCTATAACTCATAAATCTTCTTTAGATAAAAAAATAGTAGAGGAGATGCCTTCTTCTGAAGAAGAGGAAATGGAGATACATTTTGTTCCATTCAGAAAATACTTTTATTCCGCTAACGTTTTAGAAGAAGCAGTAGATAAGGCGGGGTACAAATTTGTAGATCCTATAGCATTGTGTGCTGTATATGAACAAGATCAATCCCCCGATGCTGATTACTATCCTAATTTTACCCAATGGAGAAATGAAAATGGTAGAGTTAGTTATGTTGAATTTGTAAAAACATGGATAGGTAGCAAAACTTTAGTTGTGGCAATGTCCATCGCTAGAACTTCTGATCTGTGTTTGCCGGCTGATTACTTTATTGGTTGTGTTTGCAAATAGTTTTTGTTTTTAATTCCCTGTCAAATAGATAGGGAATTTTATTTTGTGACCCTACGGAGAAGTTGCACGGATCGCCCGCGACTAAATCTGTTGCAACAGATTTGTCTGGGCACCAACTCGACTATTTCTTTTGTTAAAGAAATAAGTCTCTGTTGTTCGATTCTCCACGAAAGCAAAGCAGTTTGCTTTCTGTATGGTCACAACGCGAAAAACACCACGAAGGTGTTTTTTTTTGCGTTGTGACCCTACGGAGAATCGAACTCCGCTTCCATCCTTGAGAAGGATGTGTCCTAACCGATAGACGATAGGGCCAATAGTGCTCGCTTACTATATCCAAAAATAGGGTATAATTCAAGTATATGAAAAAACGATATATCATAATTTTTCTTGTTGTTGTTTTTGGAGTCCTATTTTGGGCTTTGACTAAGTCTGTACCTGAAGTTACAGAAGAGATCACTCCTGCTCAAACTCTAACTCCTGAAGCAAAGCCGGCTGAAAAGGCAGGGTTTATAGTGGTTTCTTCACCACTTCCAGAATCTACTGTTTCTGCTTCGCCAATAACTATCAAAGGTAGGGCAGTAGGAAACTGGTTCTTCGAAGCTTCTGCGCCAGTAGATATCGTTAATTGGGATGGGCTGATCATCGGACAGGGATATGTAACAGTAGATCAAGGTTATGACTGGATGACTACAGAGATGGTGCCATTTACTGGAACTGTTTCTTATGATGCAAATCAACTCGCTCCTTATAAGTATGGCTGGATCATTATGAGAAAAGATAATCCAAGCGGAGAATCACAGTTTGATAATTCATTAGAGTTTAAGATTTTATTTCCATAATGAATACAAATAAAAGACAAATTATTACATTGATCATTTGCGTAGCTATACTCGCGACTCTTGTTGCTATTGGTTTCAAAACAAGTGTTCCAACTCCTTTGCCAACACCAGAAGAAACTGCTGCTTTGCCGTGGCCTTCTAGAGAAGTTGAGAAGCTATCTGTTAACGAAAAGACAGAACACTACGATATCAATGCTTCATATCCGAAAACAAATAGTGAAACTATTTCAGTATTTTTTAAAAACTTTATTGAAAATCAAATATCTGTCTTCAAAGAAGATACTAGTTGGGTAAATGATATTGAAAGTGCTAGTAGTCAATCTTTGACTTTAGATATTGATTACAAAATAGTAGAAAGTGATACTGTAGAGAACTATGTGTTTAATATAAACAGTTATACTGGGGGAGCTCATGGTATGCAGGTTATTCAAACATTTGCTTATGATAAAACAGGGCAATTACTAACGCTGTCAAATATGTTTTTTGGTTCTAAGAATGGTCTTAGTACTCTTTCATCTTTAGTACAAAAAGAGCTACTCAAGAGACCCGGTGCTGATCCTAAATGGATATCAGACGGTGCGGGTCCTGTAGAAGAAAACTATTCAGCATTTATTGCCACCAATGAAGGTCTAACTATACTATTTGGACCTTACCAAGTAGCGCCGTACTCAGATGGGACTATTGAAATATCTATACCAATTGACGCTTTTGCAAAAGTTGCCAATCCTACTATTTTCCCACCAAAGCTTTAATCGTTAATTTGTTCAACTGTTTCTGCTATCAAAAGTGGTTCGATGCCGGCGCTTTCGCCTGAGATGCGCATGACATCTTTATCTACTTTTTTGAGTTCCTTACCACTGCTACTGTAGTGATTTACCACAGTGTTTAAAGAGTTACCGAGTTTGTTGTGGTATTCCTCGTAGGCTTTCAAATGCTTTCCTAGTTCTTCTACGCGCTTAACTATATCTTTAGCACTTTCTTCTATTTGGAGTGATCTTAGGCCTTGTAGGACGGTTTGTAGGTAGGCAAGGAAAGATGTAGGGGAGACAATGATAACTTTCTTCTCAAATGCATATTGGATCAGGTCTTGAGTGTTGACCTTGATGGTTCCAACCTCTGCAACGAGTAGGTCATAATAAATAGATTCATGCGGGATAAACATAAAGGCAAAGTCGAGAGTGTCTTCAGCTGGGCGGATATATTTTGAAGTTTCGTCTATTCTTTTTTTGATATCTTTTTTAAACTCAGCCACAAATGGTTCTGGGTCGTTTCCTTCTTTATGAGCCTCGATGATACGGTTGTAATTTTCAAGAGAGAACTTTGAGTCGATAGGGATGATCTTCTTGCCGACGAAAACCACAGCGTCTACCGCTTCACCGTTTTTAAACTGATATTGTGTTTGGAAAGTTTTTGGAGGTAATACTTTTGAAAGAATAGTTTCCAAATAGTATTCACCTAAGATAGTTCCGCGCTGTTTTGGATTTTTTAAAATGTCTTGGAGTTGATTTAAGCTCTCAGCAAAGCCTAGTACTTGTTTATTACCTTCATCAAGTCGAGTCAACTTCTCAGTGATATCAGAAATGATTTGGTTGGACTGAGTACTTTGAAAACGCATACTCTCGCTGATTGATTTTTGATTGTCTCCGAGTTTCTGATCGACAGTATTGCGAAGTTCACTCATTTGCTGGAGGAGTAATTGAAAGCTAGTGTTTTGGTCAGCATTTTGTACTGGTTCTTTTTTGCGGGAAATAAGTAAGTAGACAACCAATGCCCCTATACCTGCGCTGATGATTAAATAAGTAGTTTGCATAAGCATAATTATACCTCAGCTTGCTAGAATAAAAAACCGTGATATAGTTCGAAAAACGTTAATTATGGAAAAATACTTTAAATCCAAGAAAGAATTGGATAAAGAAATTTTTGACAAATTCGATCGTCTTATCGAAAAACTTTCTAAGGGTTTTTGGAAAAACAGAATCACTGATGTAATCAAAGAAAACATTGTTTACTCAATATCAATTTTTGATGATGTTGATAGCTTTTTTAAGAAAATGGTTTTATTGGAACTTGATACAACATCAGCAGTTCTTTGCGTAAAGTTCAAAGTTGGCTTGAATAACCAGAAAGCGATAGAGCTGTATAGAGGAAGTTCGGTAAGACAAAATAATTATGTAACGCTAAATTTTGATCAATTTACCGAAGAAACTGAAGTTGGCCTAGTTCAGTTAATTAAAGATTATTTTGCAAAAGGCTCCAGTGTTTTAAAGGATATAGTCCTTTAGTTCTTATTAAGAAAATGATTCAATGTATAAATCCAATCTTCCTCACCGATTGGATTTTTTATTTTTTCAGCTAACAGCCATGAAAGGTACCCTGGATCTTTTTGTGCAATATCAGCCAAAGTACTGCCTTTGTATTTTCCAAATTGTATATCTTTTATAAGAGAGGGTTCATTTGTCAGCGATTCCATTTTTTTCAGAGCTTCGTCTTCATTTAATCCATCAGAAGTCATTTTATTTAGTAAATATTCAAAAAGTTGTTCAAGAACTATTACGTCAGCCAAAGCATCATGAGCAGGGACATCGAGCTCCATATCAAGTGCATATCTCAAGTATTGGAGTTTGTAGTTAGTAAACTTAGTATCTACGTCGAGCGCTCGGACTGTCTTGAGTGTACAGATTACATTGGTCGGATGGATACCGTCAGATTCAAGCATCGCTACATCAAAAGCACTGTTGTGGGCCACAACGATAGTTTCTGGACTTTCGAATAATTCTTTAACTTCTGAGTACCTAGGAGAATCTTGAAACAAAGGTTTACTCTCAACCATTTTATTTGAGATGTGGTGGACGGCACTGGACTCAAATGGGATAGGGAAGGGTGCTTTGAAAAGTTCATTTATTACCGGTGTATCAATACCTCGTTCTTTTATTGCTAGTTGAACAATCCTGTCTTCAGGTGTGTTACCAGTGGTCTCTGTGTCGAAAAATAGTATTCTCATCTGATTATTCTACCATGCCAACATGTTGATAGCTTTAAAAGGGAAGCCGAGCTATACTTTTAGCTATATGACACTTCAAGAACAAATCCGGGAAAAGCTCAAGGTAGCAATGAAAGAGAAGGATCAAACAGGTCTCGATACTCTCCGAGCTGTTTTGGCTGGATGCACCAACGAACTGGTAGCTACAGGAAAAACCCCTCAAGACATACTTGATGATACTGGAGTTCTGAAGGTGATCTCAAAACTGGTTAAACAACGTAAAGATTCTATTGAGCAATTTACTTCTGCGGGGAGAGCAGACTTGGTAGCTGGTGAGCAAGCACAACTTTGGGTACTAGAGCAATTTATGCCAGAGCAGATGTCAGAAGAAAAGATTAGAGCTATCGCTGTAGCGAAACAAAGTGAACTTGGTATGACCGATAAAACGAAGATGGGGATACTTGTCGGCGCAGTTATGAAAGAAGTAGGTGGCCAAGCAGACGGGGCACTTGTGAAAAAAATAGTAGAAGGATTATTTGTCTAATATATTTATAGTATAATAAGCGCATGATATTACTAAGGTGGTTTATAACAGTTCTCGCAATTTTTGCTTTGCCGTATTTTGTCTCAGGTATCGGTGTTAGTAGTATTTTGACTGCAGTCATAGTCTCTGCTTGTTTGGTATTTCTAAATATGGTGGTCAAACCGATCATTACTATTTTGACCTTACCGCTTAACATTCTGACTTTGGGATTGTTCTCTCTAGTTATCAACGGTGCATTTTTCTGGTTTGTAGGACAAATCATCCAAGGCTTCACTGTAGATTCATTTAAGGCTGCTATCATTGGCGCATTCGTCATCTCTATTATTAGTTGGATCGTAGGCAAATTTATTGATCATGACTAGTGCTCTATATAAGATAGATGAAGTAAATAAATTTCGAGAATCTTTTTTTTCTATAATTTCAGAGTCATCTTCTATTGCAATCACTGCCCACTTTTCACCGGATGATGATTCTATCGCTTCGGTTCTTGGGGTTTACTCAATACTGAAAATAAGATTCCCAGAGAAAGATATCAAAATACTCTACACAGGAAGTATCGTCTCTCGATATTCTGTTTTTTATAATTTCGACAAAATACAATGGGTAGATGATGTGACTAATCATTTGGAAGGTGTCGAAACACTGATCATGTTAGACGTCGGAAAGTTCACTAGAGTCTCTCATGTTGCAGAATCTGTGCCGGTAGTTAAGAATACTGTCTGTATCGACCATCACGGCTCAACTCCTGATGAGTTTACTCTAGCACTTATCGAGCCTGATTATTCTTCAAATGCCGAGCTTATCTATACAGCACTTGGTGCAGAAGAATATTTGGATAAAAATTTGTCAGAAATATTCTTACTCGGTATTTTGGGTGACACTGGCAACCTGACTCACATCGATGGTCACCAAACAGAAGTTTTTTCTATCGTTAAAAAACTTGTAGAAGTGGGAAACATTCGCATTGATTCATTTTTATCTAGGTTTCGAACTATTCCAAAAGAGATAGTCCCGCTCTTGCAAGAGTTTGTTAAAAATACAACTTACCAAGAAGTAACAGGTTGGCCTGCTGTTCAATATAGTTTTGTAACTCGCGCTTTTTCAGAAATGCATAACTTCTCTGATGAAGATATGAGCTCTGCTAGTCACATATATATGGGGCAGTATTTACCTCGCATCGAAAGACAGCCTTGGGGTTTTGTTTTCTCTCCGCGTTCTGATGGTGGTGTTCGTATGTCTTCTCGTTCAATGCTTGGAAGCGTAAATGTAAGAGTCTTCAGTGAGTCTTTGGGAGTAGGCGGGGGACACGATAGGGCGTCAGGGGCGAATTTTAAAAATGACAACGGAGAGCCTATGCAAGTGGAAAATTGTATAGAAAATGTTTTCGAATTTATGAAAAACAACAAACCCGTGCTATCGTAAGATAATATGGCATTTCTAGACGAAATCACAATATCAGCTACAGCAGGAAAGGGAGGCAACGGAGTTGTCTCTTGGAGACGCGAGAAGTTCATCGCTAAAGGTGGACCAAATGGAGGCGACGGAGGTCAAGGTGGTGATGTATTTATCAAAGCTATTCGAAGTTTGCGTGTGCTCGATCAATATCGTGCCAAGAAAGAGTTCTTTGCTGATAATGGTGTAAATGGTGGCGGCCGAAGTTTCAAAGGTGCTAACGGAGAAGACTTGTATATTGAGTTCCCGATAGGGTCAAAGATCACTAATATCACAACTGGTGAAATATATGAACTAACCAAAGAAGGGCAAGAAATAAAAATCCTTCGCGGAGGAGCAGGAGGATATGGAAATGAACATTTCAAAAGTTCTACCAACCAAGCGCCCGCAGAAGCTACTCCTGGAAAAGATGGAGAATTTGCAGAACTTCATATAGAAGTGTCTTTGATTGCCGATATCGGACTTGTTGGTTTCCCTAATGCTGGAAAAAGTAGTCTTTTGAATGCTCTGACAAATGCTACAGCAAAAGTAGGTGAATACCCGTTCACAACTATTGATCCAAACCTTGGAGATTTGTTTGGTTATATCATTGCTGACATCCCAGGTCTTATCGAAGGAGCAAGTGGTGGTAAGGGACTAGGTTTTACTTTTTTGCGACACGTCACCAAGACAAAGATAATTTTGCATTTAGTATCTTTTGAACAAGAGGATCCAATGAAAGCCTACGAAACTATCCGAAGTGAGCTAGAACAATTTGGACAAGGTCTTACTGAAAAAGAAGAAATAATTCTTTTGACTAAAACAGATGTAACTGATGAAGAGACAGTAGATAAAACTAAAAAGCAATTTGAAAAGCTTGGAAAGCAAGTATTTGCCGTGACTCTTTTTGATGATGAACAAGTCAAAGTATTTCGTGATTCTCTGATACATATTCTTAAAGAAAAAGAGTAAATAAATACCCCTGTATGTTTATACAGGGGTATCTCTTTAAGTATTCTTTCTTTTTGGGCTAGGAATCTGGTTCCCAGAAGCTAATTGTTTGACAATTGCTCTTTGCCCCCAATCATCCTCATCGGATTCGCGATGGTAAACACTGGTTTGAGTTGTATTTTCGAGAACCTTATCTCCAGGATCAACGAAAACTATTTCAACTTTTTGGTTACCTTTTGTTTTTGTTCTCATAGAAATGAGATCAAAAAATTCTGCAAAAGGATGAAGTGGGTTGGTCGTAGCTAGTGATGACATAACTAAAGTTGGTTTAGTAAGTTAAAAGAAATTTTTAGTTTTTTTAATTATACAGAGTATATTTTATATGTCAAACCTTTTTGTCTAAAATACTAATTACTGTATACTTTCCTTATGTCAAAAACCTACTATCCCGTTATAGGGCTTGAAATACATGCCGAACTCTCAACTGCTTCAAAGATGTTTTGTGGCTGTAAAAACGACCCTGACGAATTGGTTCAGAACACCAATATTTGTCCGATTTGTATGGGGCACCCCGGAACTCTGCCGTCACCAAACAAAAAGGCTATTGAAAATGTCATCAAGGTTGGGCTTGCGCTCGGATCTGATATCGCCAACTTCACAGAGTTTGATCGAAAGAACTATTTCTATCCAGATATTCCAAAAGGTTACCAAATATCACAATACAAA
Organism: uncultured Candidatus Saccharibacteria bacterium; assembly: GCA_964369095.1. Lineage (GTDB taxonomy): Bacteria > Patescibacteriota > Minisyncoccia > Phycocordibacterales > UBA9973 > UBA4124. The sequence continues at coordinate 29,974 of CAYJDV010000001.1, forward strand.
TATCCGATAGTTTCTGGTGGGTCACTCAAAGGTTTTGCAATCACTCGTATTCACCTAGAAGAAGATACTGGACTTTCAAAACACGACAGAGGATCTTTCACACTCGTTGATTACAATCGGGCAGGAGTACCTTTGATGGAGATGGTGACTGAACCAGTTATTCATAGTGCCAAAGATGCTGGAGATTTTGCTCGTGAATTACAGCTACTTCTTCGGACTCTTGGTGTCTCAGAAGCCAATATGGAAAAAGGAGAAATGCGTGTTGAACCCAACATTTCTATTTCAGATGACCCAAACAAATTTGGAACAAAAGTAGAAGTTAAAAACTTGAACTCATTTAAAAGTGTTGAGAAAGCTATCGAGTACGAACTTGCTCGTATGCAGGCACTCTATGAAGCAGGAAGACAAGATGAGATCGTTCAAGAAACTCGTGGATGGGATGAAGCAAAGCAAACAACATTTTCACAACGTTCAAAAGAAAATGCTAATGACTATCGATATTTCCCGGACCCAGATATTCCAAAGTTTATGCTTAGTGAACTATTTGATATGGGCGCTTTGAAGATGTCTCTTTCAGAACTTCCTTGGGATAAAAGAATTCGATATCAGTCAGATTATGGTTTGAAAGAAGAAGAAACAGAAATATATGTGACAGATGAATCATTATCAAAATGGTTTGAAACAACAGCTAGGTTACTTAGTTCTCCAGAGCAGATTAAAACAGCTTCAAACTATGTACTATCTGACATGCTTGGTCTTTTGAAGAAAGATACTACTGCTAATATGCCGTCACCTCAGAACTTCGCTACTCTTATTGCTATGGTTACTAGTTCTAAGATAACTTCTCGTGGAGCCAAAGATATCTTGGCTGTATTGGTTATAGAAGATCAAGACCCAAAAACTCTAGCAGAAGAAAGAGGTCTAATACAGCAAAATGACGAAGAATCTCTAAGATTGATTGTTACAAAAATAATTTCCGAACAAGAAGGTTTGGTCGCTCAGTATAGAGCAGGAAAGGAATCTATTCTCCAGGCACTCGTTGGTGTCATGATGAAAGAAACGAAAGGTAGCGCCAATCCTCTAACTGCTGCAAAATTATTTAAAGAAGAGCTTTCTAAATAGTGATATAATAAATCAATGAAAAAACTGAAAGTAGCAATCAATGGATTTGGACGTATTGGTCGAGCATTTTTGAAAATCGCATGGGAAAACCCCAATATAGAAATAGTCGCGGTCAATGACTTAGGTTCTATTGAATCTTTGGCATATTTGTTACGTCACGACACTGTATATAGAAACTGGGGTCACAAGGTAGAAGTCTGGGGCACTGACTTGGTGATAGATGGCAAAATGGTCAAATTTATCTCAGAGAAAGATACAACCAAACTTCCATGGAAAGTTCTGGAAATAGATGTTGTTGTTGAGTCTACTGGACTCTTTACTGCCTTTGATAAAGCAAAGTTTCATATTGATAATGGCGCTAAACGTGTTGTCATCTCAGCTCCTGCCAAAGGGTCAGATGGCTCTGTACCAGGAGAGACTATCCTGCTTGGTGTGAACGAGGACAAGTTTGGTACATGCGAGATCACTTCGAATGCTTCTTGTACAACGAATGCTGCCTCACCTTTGATTGCTATCCTTGATGAAGCTTTTGGAATAGATAAAGCAGTACTCAATACTGTTCATGGTTATACCGCTTCTCAGTCTCTTGTCGATGGACCAAGTAAAAAAGATCTTCGTGAAGGTCGTGCTGCTGCGCAAAACATTGTACCGAGTTCAACCGGTGCGGCTATCGCTGTAACAAAAGCCTTTCCAAAACTCGAAGG
>CAYJDV010000001.1:31899-34987 GCA_964369095.1 uncultured Candidatus Saccharibacteria bacterium
CGAGTTCAACCGGTGCGGCTATCGCTGTAACAAAAGCCTTTCCAAAACTCGAAGGGCTCTTTGATGGTATTTCTATCCGTGTACCAGTTCCAGCCGGATCAATAGTTGATATCACTTTTATCTCAATGCGCAAAACTAGTGCTGAAGAAGTAAATGCTGTACTTACAAAAGCCGCTCTTGATCCAAAATGGCAAAATATCTTTGCGGTCACTACTGAACCTTTGGTTTCGAGTGACATACTAGGGGAGAGCCATGCTTCTATCGCAGATCTTGAGATGACTCGGGTAGTCGGAGGGAACCTAGTAAAGGTAATGGCTTGGTATGATAATGAAATGGGCTACACTCACACACTTGTCGATCATGTTATTAAAACAGGAGCTACAATAAAATAAAAATAATATGACATTAGAAAATCCAATAAAAAAGAATGAAAGAAATCCACAAGAAGTATTTGAACTTCTTAAAAATGATTTGAAAAAGTATTTTGATACACTAGAGGATAGTGATATTGCTTACGGAAGAATCTTCGGAGTGTTGAAGACTGTTCCTACTAGTAAGTTTGAGATAAATTTTGATGTATCAAAGAAAGATTTCGATACATTTATTATGGAAGCATTGGAAAAAGAATTCTCTGACAAAGAAGAATCAGATATTATAAGCCTAAAACGCACTGTTGATTTTGCTTCTGCTGATCAAGCCTCATTACCTCCAGAGGAAAGAGATCGTAAAAATATTGGAGGAGAAAGTGCGATAATTTATTAAATATGAAAATACACTTAGCCACAGATCATGCAGGGTTTGAACACAAAGAAGCTTTGAAGGCTCATTTATTCGAACATAACTACGAAATTATAGATCACGGTAACACTAAACTAGATGAAAATGATGACTATCCAGATTTTGTTACACCATTTGCTTTAGAAGTTACTAAAGACGTTGAGAGTAAGGGCATAGTATTTGGAGGTTCTGGAGAAGGGGAAGCAATGTGTTCCAATAGAAATGTCGGTGCTCGTGCTGTTGTTTATTATGGAGGCAGTAAAGATATTTTGACTTTTTCTCGACAGCACAACAATGCCAACATACTCTCTATCGGTGCAAGATTTATGACGACAGATGAAGTGATAGATGCGGTAGACTTTTGGCTTGGAGTAGAGTTCTCTCACGAAGAGCGACATATTAGAAGATTGGAAAAGTTTTAAAAAATGGGAAAGATTATTAGAAGCCCCTTAAGTTATATATTAATCTTTCCTTTTGCTTTTGTGCTAGGGGAAGTTTTTGTGGTATCTTTATTTGGTATAGATATTAAACCAGATTATTCTCAGAAAAATTGGCTCTTTTATCTTTATTTAATTAACGTTATCTTAATTCTCACTTCATGGATGGTTTCAGAATATTTTTCATTTAAATTAATGATCAGTTCTTATAAATCAAAAAAATGGAGAAAATTACTTCTGAGTATAATTTATATATTAACACCAATATTAGTCATTATTTTAAGAATCTCTACACTTTAATATGATAGAAATAATACCGGCAATATTGCCACAAACATACAGAGCTATAGAAGAAGGAGTGGACTTGGTTCACTCTATTGCGCCAAAGATTCAGATTGATTTTTGTGACGGAAAATATGTCGAGACCAAGACATGGTGGTTTAACGGCAAAGATATCCAAAAGAAAGACGACATTATCTCTGAAAAGGAAGGTCTGCCGTTTTGGGATAGTATCAATTATGAATTTGATCTAATGATAGAAGACCCACTTTCTCAAATAGATACGTTCATTGCGCTTGGCCCATCAAAGATTATTTTCCATAAGAAGAGTATTTCTGTTGAAGCACTGATAACTTATTTTGATAGTCTACCTGAGATAACTCTCCAGATGATTTCTTTCGGTATCGCTGTTGAGCTCGATGATGATCCGGAAGAACTCCGACCACTAGTCCCATATTTGAGACGTATCCAGTGTATGGGTATCGAACATATCGGAGTCCAAGGTCAACCCTTTACTGAAAAAGCGATACCAATGGTTAAGAAACTCTTTGACTTATATGGTGACAAAGTTCGCATCAGTGTTGATGGAGGAGTTAATGAAGAAGCGATACCAGCGCTCATTGCAGCTGGCGCCACTCGTTTAGTAGTTGGTTCTGCGATATTCCAAAGTACTGATCCTCACGGTACAATAGAAAGGTTACAAGCCAGTGTTAGTGCTTAAAATAAAAATAAATGAAAATCGGTACCTATACAACTCGTGAACTATCTATCAAAGCAAATGAAATTCGCGAGAGTATTATTGCTATGCTTTTAGAGGCAGGTTCGGGACACACCGCTGGTCCTCTTGGTATGGCCGATGTTTTCACGGCACTTTATTTTGATCTACTTCGTCATGATCCAGAAAATCCTTCTTGGCCAGACCGTGACCGACTGATACTTTCAAACGGACATATTTGCCCGGTACTCTATGCGACTATGGCACACGCAGGGTATTTCCCCGTAGAAGAACTGCAGACGCTTCGCAAATTTGGCTCACGACTTCAGGGACACCCTCATAGAGAGTGGCTTCCAATGCTTGAGAATTCTTCTGGACCTTTGGGCTCAGGACTATCACAAGCTGTCGGTATGGCTCTTGCAAATCGTATAGATGAAGGCCTCACAAGTGATAAGTATTTTTATTGCTTACTTGGTGATGGAGAACTTAACGAAGGAAATAACTGGGAAGCAGTGATGCTCGGTGGTAAAGAAAAACTTCGTAATATAATAGCAATAGTTGATCGGAACAATATTCAAATCGACGGCTACACTGAAGACATCATGCCGCTTGATAGTTTGACTGCAAAATGGGAAGCGTTCAACTGGCATGTTCAAGAAGTAGATGGCCATAACATTGAAGCCATCATTGATGCCGTCCATAAAGCCAAAGCTGTATTTGAAAAGCCGTCGGTAATAATCGCGAGAACTATTCCTGGTAAAGGTGTACGAGAATTTGAAAGAAAGTTCGAATGGCACGGTAAGGCTCCAAATAAAGAAGAAGCTGATATGGCACTCAATGAATTACGAACACTCGGAGGTAAAATTAAGAGCGAGCATAA
>CAYJDV010000001.1:35087-51229 GCA_964369095.1 uncultured Candidatus Saccharibacteria bacterium
TCCGCCGACCCTCGCATTGCATACCTACGCCTGGCTCGGGAAAAGACTCCTGTTATCACTTCAGAAGACACTCCGTTTGAAATAGGAAAAGGACAAGTATTGTATCGACCAGAAGGTATCGCTCATGTTGCAATCATTGCAACTGGCGCACTTGTTGCCAACGCTCTTCGTGTAGCCAAAGAATTCGGTGAGAAAAAACATATAAAAATAATAGTTATAAATATCCACACTATCAAACCTCTTGATGAAGAACTTATCATAAAGATTGCTAAGGAAACGAAAGCGATCGTAACATTAGAAGAGCATCAAACTGCAGGTGGACTAGGAAGTGCTGTGGCAGAATGTCTCGCAAAAAATGCACCAACACCTATAGAATTTGTCGGGGTACAGGATGTATTTGGTCAATCAGGTACGCCACTAGAACTCATTGAACACTACGGTATGGGTCGTGATGGTATATCTTCTGCTGTAGAGAAGGTGATGGGCAGGAAATAGTTTTAAATAAAAATATAATACTCTTTCAAAAACACACATAAAACCCTGAGGGGTTTTTGTTCTGCTCGGATCAGTCATCCTGCGCAAGGTTTTTTCAAGAGTATTATATTTTTATTTTTTACTATGACACAAACAAATACACACATCATTTTAGAGTGTTACGCAAGACGACTGGTCTGAGTATCAGCAAAATTTCACCAGAAATTTATGCGACTTTAAAATGATGTGTGTATTTGTTTTGTATCTTAAAGTAAGATTTTTGGCACATAGTCTACTGGTGCTTCGGCAAGGTGATGTTCTAGTCTGTCCATAGTCAGAAGACCTTTTTGTGCTCCAACGAATTGGACCACAGACATAGAGTTGATTGGACCCCAAGTCAGCGCTTCTTGTATAGTCTTTCCCATAAGTAATGCGGTAGAGATTGTTGAAGCAAAAGCATCACCTGCTCCTGTTCTCTCATATGGTTCCTGAGGATAAACAGGCATGAACCATGCTTCTTTTCCGTCGGAAGCATAAGCACCTTTTATACCATCTGTTATAAATACGATCTTTGGGCCAAGTGCATGGAGCTTTTCAAATAATACTTTTATATCTTCTTCAGTAGTTGCCAATATTCTTTGAGCTTCTTCGACGTTACAGAAAAAAGCATAAGTGTTGGCATAGATATCTTTTGTTTTTTCTATTCCCATTTTCATTTGGAATGTTCCAGGTTGGAATACTAGCTTAACTTCTGGATTATTGATGATGTATTGTGCTATCTGTGCGTGGTAGTCTTCAGTACCTTCTCCGAGTGAAGAAAGATATATCATCTTCGGAGCTGTCATGTCATTAGGAAAGGCAACAGGGAAGTGTGCATGTCTGACCAAAATAGTTCGGTCTACATCGTACCAAAGTACGTAGTGATAATTTGTAGGGATGCCTTCGTGGACGCCTACATATTTAGTAGAGACATTATTTTTTACCAATTCACTTAGACAGTTTTCTCCATGAAAATCTTTTCCGACATGCGCTATAAGAGCACTTTTTAGCCCAAGTCTTGCAGCTGAAACCGCAGCATTGGCACTATTGCCCACAGCGCGGACCTCTTCTACTGACTCATAAGGAACTTTGTCACCAAAACGAAGTGATAACTTGCAGTTATGTTCGTCGATGTCACATGTGACCTTAGCATCTTTGATTTTGATAAATGCATCAGTAACTAGGTCACCAATTGCTAAAAAGTCTATTTGTTCATTTTCCATGTAGTCATTATATCCATATTTGGCCTATGGTACAATTATCTTATGAATTTACCAGTGAAATCACTTCGGGAGTATATTGGAGAGGCGAAGCGAGACAAAAAAGCTATTGGACATTTTAATTTTTCAAATATTGAAGGTCTTTGGGCTATCGTTCATGCCGCTCAAGTTGTCGGTGTGCCGGTTATAGTCGGAGTATCAGAAGGTGAGCAGGATGCGGTGGGGCTCCACGAAGCTGCTGCACTTGTTAAGTCTATAAAAGCAAACCTCAATCTTCCTATTTTCCTAAATGCGGACCATCATTACAGTGTGCAAAGTGTAAAAGATGCCATCGATGCTGGTTTCGATAGTGTTATCTTTGATGGAGCCAAGCTTTCTATGGAGGATAATATTGCACAAGCTAAAGAGTGTGTTGCATATGCTCGAGCGTCGGGACGGGATGTGATAGTTGAAGTAGAGCTCGGGTATATTGGGCAGTCTTCAAAAGTTTTAGATGGAGTACCAGAGGGAGTTTCTCTTGATTCTCTAACAACACCAGAAGATGCAAAGCGTCTCATAAATGAAACAGGGGCAGACATGCTCGCTCCGGCTGTTGGAAATATTCACGGTATGTTTAAGGGTGGAGTAGACCCCCGACTTGATATCACTCGCATCAAAGAAATCTCCGATGCCACAGGTGTACCACTTGTACTCCATGGTGGATCTGGAAATGATGAAGACTTTGATGCTGCTATAGAAGCCGGTATGTGTATCGTACATGTGAACACAGAACTCCGTAAGGCTTATACTGATGGACTCAAGGCTTATATGGAAGAACACCCAGAAGATGTCGCTCCGTACAAGTACGGTAGTGCCGCATCTCTCGCAATGCAAAAAGTCGCAGAAGAAAAATTACGAGCCTTTTCTAGAATGAAATAAATTATGATTAAGTGGATTATCCCACTGGTACTACTTGTTATTTTGGAAGCAAGTGCCGATATAGTGGCTAAATATTTTGCAATTACTAACAAAATGTACATTGCCGTTGGGGCGCTCTTATTGTATGTAGTAGCTAACATCTTTTGGCTTATAGCTCTTAAAAATGGTGTAAGTTTGGCAACTGGGGCTGTTATATTTTCGATAGCCTCTGAAGTCTTGGCTATATTTATAGGGTTACTTATATATCATGAGCAAATTTCTTTAATGCAGGGTATAGGAATTATTTTAGGGATAATATCTTTGGTCTTATTAGTGATAGAATAATATTATGCAACTAGAAATATTGAAGAAAAATTTTAAAGGAGATGTAGAGTTTGACGAAGCAACTCTTGATACTTATTCTCATGACGCGAGCCTTTTTGAAGTTAAGCCTGAAGTTGTAGTTTTCCCAAAAGACAGTGCTGATGTTCAAGCTCTTGTTAAGTTTGTTGCTGATCAGAAGAATTCTGAAAAGGGTATTTCTATAACTGCTCGTTCAGCGGGCACCTGTATGTCTGGCGGGCCACTAGGTGAATCAGTTGTTTTAGATACAACTCGTTATTTAAACAATATTATTTCTGTTGATCAGAGCAAGGCCATTGCACAGCCGGGGGTTTACTACCGAGATTTTGAAAAAGAAACTTTAAAAATAGATCGTATCATGCCAGCCTATACCGCTTCGAAGAGCATTTGTGCTATTGGTGGAATGGTTAGTAACAACTCTGGTGGTGAAAAAACTATAAAATATGGAAAGGTTGAAAGGTATCTTCAAGAACAGAAGATAGTATTTTCTGATGGTAACGAATACACAGTAAAACCGCTTTCTAAGATAGAACTTGATCAGAAGATGGGTCAGGGAGATTTTGAAGGTGATATATATAAAAAAATATTTGAACTGATCGATGGCAACTACGATATTATTCAAGCAGCAAGACCTCAAGTATCAAAAAATTCTGCAGGGTATTATCTATGGAATGTTTGGGACAGAGATACTCAAATTTTTGATTTGAATAAATTACTTGTCGGTGCACAAGGTACTCTTGGTATTACTACTCAAGTAGAACTCGGTTTGGTGCCAGTTCCAAAATATTCAAAAATGGTAGTTATCTACATGCCAAAAATTGACCGACTTGGCGAGGTTGTCGATGAGATTATGAAGTACGAACCTGAGAGCTTTGAATCTTTTGATGATCATAGTATGAAGTTGGCTGTTAGATTTATCGGCGACTTTTTCAAACGCCTTGGTTTTTTTGGAGCTATCAGACTAGGACTTCAATTCACTCCAGACATGCTTATGGTCCTTCGAGGTGGAGTACCAAAGATGATACTCATGGCTGAAGTTACAGGGGAAGACGAGGCTGAGCTTATGATTCGCGCGCAGGCTATAGCAAACGCAGTTAAGCCATTTAAATTTGAAACAAAGATCGCTCATTCTCAAGGAGAAGTAGAGAAGTACTGGACTATAAGAAGAGAGAGTTTTTCACTTCTTCGCAATCATGCCAAAGGCAAGCGCACTGCTCCGTTTATAGATGACATCATTGTTCGTCCTGTTGATATGCCGACATTTTTGCCTCGTCTCCAAGAAATACTTTCTCATTATGATCTCGACTACACCATCGCAGGTCATGCCGGAAATGGTAACTTCCATATCATCCCGCTTATGGACCTGAACAATCCATTTTCTTCAGACATCATCCTAGATCTTTCACAGAAGGTTTATGATCTTGTTCGAGAATATAAAGGTTCTATCACAGCAGAGCACAATGACGGTATCATCCGCACACCATATCTCTCATATATGTTTTCTCCAGAGATGTTGGTTTTGTTCCAGAAAGTAAAAGATATATTTGATCCGCAAAATATCTTCAACCCAGGCAAAAAGGTAGGAGGGTCATTCAAATACATTTCTGAACACCTTATTCGAGACCACAAGCACGACCATAAGTCCTAAGGTAGCTACAGTGTTGCTTTTTAGGACTTTTCCCGTATAATGAAGCCCTATGATGTTAATACTAAAAGCCAAAAAGCGAGCAGGGGAGAAAATGGTAGATATTAGAGGTGCCGGACTTGTTCCAGCTGTTTTTTATGGTTTCGGAAAGGAATCAACAAATATCTCTGTACCAGCAGTAGATTTTATAAAACTCTTTAGAGAAGCAGGTGAGACTACTGCTATTACTCTTGATGTTGAAGGGGAGAAAGTTTCTACTCTTATCCACGATATTGCCAGAGATCCTGTAACAGGAGAACCTACTCACGTAGACTTCCTAGTTGTTGATATGAACAAAGAAGCAGAAGTTTCTGTGCCTATTGAATTCACCGGTCTTGCTGAAGCTGAAAAAAGTGGTGTTGGTATGGTTATGAAGGTTATGCACGAGATCGAAGTTCGAGCTCTCCCTGCAAAATTGCCACACTCTATCGTTGTTGATCTTACAGGACTAGCTACTCTCTCTGATACTATTCACGCAAAAGATGTAGCTCTACCAGAAGGTGTTGTCCTAGTTTCTGACGCGGACGATGTTGTCGCTGCGGTCTCTGCCTTCGTTGAAGAAACAGAAGAAGCACCAGTTCTCGATGTTAATGCTATTGAAGTAGAAAAGAAAGGTAAGAAAGAAGAGGAAGGAGAAGAAGCTGCTGCTTAACCTTATCCTACAACAAATCTATTTGGTCAAGACCTTCGCATGTAAGGATTTGCTATAATGTTAGTCTATATTATATGCGTAAATTTTTAATTCTAATATTGATGTTTGTTATCGCGCTTCCATTTGGTTTTACCCAAAATGGTTTCGGGATAGAAAACAGTTCTGTATTAGCCCAGGTTACCTCTGCTGAGGAGCGTGCCCAACTAGAAGCAGAACTAAAAGCTCTTGAACAAGAAATTAAGGAAAAAGAGTCAATTTTAAAACAACAACAAGCTCAAACAGGTACCCTCAAAAAGGACGTGTCTCTTTTGACTTCTCAAATTCAAACTGCCAAACTCAAAATACAAGCTAAAACTATCGCTATCAATAAGCTCGGTCAGGAGATTAATCAAAAATCAAAAGCAATCACTGATCTAGAATCAGAACTTGTCAGAGAAAAGAGCTCTTTAGCTCAACTAGTAAAAAGAACCAACGAGTTGGACCAGAAAGGTGCCGCTTATGTTTTACTTAGTGCCGAATCAGTCTCAGGCTTTTATGAGGATTTGGATGATTTCCTTTCTATAAAAAGATCTCTCTATGCCTCAGTAGATAAGATAAAACAAGTTAAGTCTCTAGCTGAAGACCAGAAGGAACAGCTTGAATCAAAAAAAGAAGATGAGCTTGATGCTCGAAGTTCTATAGACTACCAGAAAAAGGTTGTTGAAAAATCAGAAGCAGAAAAGAAAACTCTACTTAAAATCAGTCAAACTAAAGAAAGTGAATACCAAAAAGTTTTAGCTGAGAGACAAAAGAAAGTCACAGAAATTAAAAATAAACTCTTTAGTTTTGCCGGTGGAAGTACTAAAGCTATTCCATTTGCTCAAGCATATGAATATGCAGAAGCGGCATCAAATAAAACAGGAGTTCGTACAGCTTTCATTTTGGCTATTTTGACTCAAGAATCAAACTTAGGTAAAAACGTAGGTACTTGTAATCGCGCAGGGGATCCACCTTCAAAGAGTTGGCAAAATATAATGAAACCAACACGAGACTTGGAACCGTTTAAGCGTATAACTGCGGCTTTAGGATTGAACCCTGATACTACTCCAGTTTCTTGTCCTATTGCTGGTGGGGGGTACGGTGGGGCTATGGGTCCAGCTCAGTTTATCCCTTCAACATGGGAAACTGTTCAAGATGAAGTAGCTGCAGACCTAGGTGTTTCTCTTGCCAACCCATGGAGAGCTCAGGACGCTATTATGGCTTCAGCTGTATACCTCAAGAGACGTGGTGCCGTTGGAAGTGAAGCAAATGAACGAAATGCTGCTTGTAGGTACTATTCAGGCCGTGCTTGTGATGGTAAGAAGCCAGCTAATAGTTTTTATGGTAATAACGTTATGTCTATTGCTCGATCTGTTCAAGGAGATATTGACTATTTGGTACAATATGGTGTTTCTCGAAGATAATCCTTTAAACTACTAAATACTTGAAAAAAAGACGGTCTATGCTACAATGAAGCCCTATGAAAAAGGATACTCACCCAAAAAACTTTAGAGAAGTAGTGTTCCTCGACAACTCGTCAGAGGCTCAATTTATCATTGGTTCTACTGTAAACACTACAGAAACTATCGATGTTAAAGGTAAAGAGTACCCACTCTTCCGTGTTGAAATCTCAAGTGCTTCACACCCATTCTTCACTGGTAACGAAAAGGTTATCGATACTGCTGGACGAGTTGATCGATTCAACAAGCGTCGCGCTGCCAGTACAGAAAAGAGCTCAAAAAAATAACTAAGCAGATAAAAAGTCACCAGTAGTGGCTTTTTATATTTTTATATGGATATAGAAACATTAAAACAAAATCCGCGTACCTCTTATATCGCTCAAGAATATGAGAAGCTTTTAAAACAAGAATCTGATCTTGAGGTTCTTTTAGCGAGTGATTCGACTTTGGCAGACATGGTCGCTGAGGAGAAATCAACTATAGATATTCAAAAGAAAGCATTTGAGGAACAGATAAAAGAAATAGAAAAAGTAGAACAAGAAGAAGAGGAATTTCCAAATGAAATTATTCTTGAAGCTCGGGCAGGAGCCGGGGGAGATGAGGCTGCAATTTTTGCTACACAGCTCGTAGAAATGTATGAAAGATTTGCTGATAGTCGTGGATGGAATAGTAAGCACATAGATGAATACACTCTGGAAATAAAAGGTAAGGATGTTTACAAATTACTCCGATTTGAAACAGGTGTTCATCGTGTCCAGCGTGTGCCGGCGACAGAGAAAAACGGCCGTATTCATACTTCTACCGCTTCTATCGCTATTTTGCCGATGAGAAAGAAGGTGAACTTTGTGATCAATCCAGTCGATCTTGATATGGAATATTCTCGCTCAGGGGGAGCGGGTGGGCAAAACGTTAACAAAGTTGAAACAGCAGTCCGCTTGATCCACAAGCCCACTGGTATAGATGTGCGTTCAACCAGTGAGCGTAGTCAGCTCGCAAACCGCGAGAAAGCTCTCCAGATTTTGACCGCCAAACTTCAGCAAATGAAAGAAGCAGAAGAAGCAGCAAAATATTCGGGGGACAGAAAAAACCAGATTGGTACAGCTGATCGAAGTGAAAAGATTCGTACCTATAACTTCCCACAAGACCGTGTTACTGATCACCGTATCGGTCAAAACTTCTCAAATATCCCAGGTATTATGATTGGGAAGATTGATAAGATTTTAGATGCCTTACAAAGTGGGGAGAGAGTAGAAGGGGGAGAGGAAGAAGAGTAGTCGCTCGGGATATGATAGTACTATTTTCTCCCTGCGGAACTCACTAATCGTTCAGACAGGTCCTCGGTTCAAAAACAGCACTATCATATCCCTCGCTTAGAAAGTTAGATAGGGTTGGGTTGAAAAATATTGAAAATTTGGTATAGTGAAATCCACGCGTGTATAGTTCAGTGGTAGAACGCTGTCCTGATAAGACAGAGGTCCATGGTTCGATTCCATGTACACGCACACTATGATACTTTCTATTGTTGCGACCCCGATAGGGAACTTGAAAGATATCTCGCAGAGAGCTAGGGAGGTCTTGGAGCAGGCGACTTTGGTAGTGGCTGAGGACACTCGTACCAGTGGCCAGCTCTTTAAATTGCTTCAAATTGGAGGCAATAGGGAATTCGTGTCTTCTCATGCTTTTAGTAGTGACAATGACCTTAAAAAGGCTCTGGAACGCTGTGAGAGCCATGAGTATATCGCACTTGTTACTGATGCCGGCACTCCTGCTATTTCTGATCCTGGAAGCTTTTTTATCACTGAATTTCGCAAAGTTTACCCTGATGCTTCTATATTTCCGATCCCAGGACCATCTGCCATCATCTCTGCTCTTTCTGTGTGTGGTTACTCATCTAGTCACTTTGAATTTCTAGGATTTTTACCACATAAAAAGGGAAGACAGACCCTATTCGCGCGAATAGGTGAATTGGAACACGTAGTAGCATTTTATGAATCCCCACACCGCATCATCAAAACTCTTGAAGAACTGCAAAAGATTGCTCCAGGTAGAGAGGTTTTTATTGCTCGTGAAATGACAAAGATGTTTGAAGAGTATCGATGGGGGCGCCCAGAAGAGCATTTGAAGTATTACCAAGAACATCCAGACAAATGTCGAGGAGAATTCGTGTGTATCTTAGCTCCAATTTCTTAGATTTTTTTACTAACATTTTTAATGATTTTTTGATACAATAGTAGCCATGAAAGGTAAGATCAAGCTTCTAGTATTCATTGGCGCTATTATTACAGCTTTGCCAATATTGGGATTTCCTAGAACAATCAAAACTATTATTTTGTTTGTGCTAGGTATCAGTACTATTCTTTTGGCTATCTCACTTCGTCACAATATCAAGATACTTCGCCTAAAATTGAAAAGGATTGAAGGTCAACAAGGTGTAATGACTCAATAATATATGGAACAGGATAATAAAAAACATCTCAATATAGGAGCACGTGTTTTAGTTGGTATTGTTTGCCTAGCCGGAGTTTTTCTTCTTGGTGTTTATATTGGTTTTGAAAATAGACCAGCATCACAAAAAATAACAGGCTTAGTAAACAAGGAGAGTGTCACAGTTGGTACCAATACTGACTTCGGACCTTTCTGGAAAGCTTGGGCTTTGGTACAAGAGAAATTCCCTGGTGCTGACAAGACTACAGACCAAGAACACGTCTACGGTGCGATCAAAGGTCTCTTGGCTTCATTTGGTGATCCTTACACTATGTTTTTCACACCTGAAGAGAGTAAAGTTTTTGAAAGTGAAATAGCCGGAGAGTTTGGAGGGGTAGGTATGGAGATGGGACAAAAAGATGGCGTTCTTACTGTTATCGCTCCACTTAAAGATACTCCAGCTCAAAAGGCAGGTATTTTGGCAGGCGACAAGATTGTGAAGATTAATGAAGAGATCAGTGTTGATATGACTACCGATAAAGCTGTTAGTCTTATCCGGGGAGAGCCAGGGACAACAGTCAAACTCACTATTGCTCGAGAAGGTCTGAATGAACCAAAGGTTTTTGATTTGGTTCGTGCCAAGATTTCTATCCCAACTGTTGATACAGAAAAACATGCTGAACAAGGAGTCTTTGTTATCAAACTCTACAGTTTCTCTGCTCAATCACCAGAACTATTTAGAAATGCACTAAATGAATTTGCAAACTCTGGATATACCAACTTGGTGCTTGATTTGCGTAACAACCCAGGAGGATATCTAGACGCTTCAGTATCTATGGCTAGTTGGTTTCTTCCAGAAGGTAAAGTCATAGTTAAAGAGATTGGTAAAACCGATAAAGACGTTGTTGTTCATAAGAGTAAGGGTCCAGGAGTATTTAATGGCAAAATCAAGATGGTAGTTTTGGTTAACAAAGGTTCTGCTTCTGCTTCTGAAATCTTGGCTGGAGCACTTTCTGAACATGGTGTGGCGACCCTTATGGGAACACAAACATATGGTAAGGGTTCTGTTCAAGAACTTATGAAACTCACTTCTGATACCTCTATCAAGATCACTGTAGCAAAGTGGTATACACCAAATGGTGTCTCTATCTCTGACAACGGACTTACTCCAAAAGTTAAACTAGAACCAAACAAAGATGAAAAAGTCGATACACAACTAGAGCAAGCCATAAACTCATTTAAATAAATATGAAAGTTATACTATTAAAATCAGTACCAAAGGTGGGGAAGTCAGGAGATGTCATAGAAGTCAGTGATGGCTACGCAGCCAACGCTCTTTTTCCAAACAAGTATGCGATACCTGCTACTGCCAAAAACTTAGAGACATTAAACCGTAAGAAACAATCAAGTGAAGATTTGAAGGCGCTTCAACATGGTCTTTTAGAACAAGCTATTTTGGCTCTACCAAACACTTCTATAGAGATAAAAATGCGAGCCAACGAAAAGGGTCACTTATTTTCAAAAGTTGATGAACCTATCATTGTAGCGGCACTACTGAAACATCGTATTAGTATTTCTGCCAAAAATATTATTTTAGCTGAACCTATCAAAGAACTCGGAAGCTACCAGGTTGGCGTTCGAGAAGGGGACTATAAAGCAGATATCGCCGTAGTGATAGTTAAAGAATAAAAAAACTCTGGAAATTTTCCAGAGTTTTTTTATTTAGAGATTATTTTTGAACGATAGCGACAGACTTTCTTTTTGTGATTGTTCCATCGAAGTTTAGCTTTCTCTTACTTCCAAACTTTACAGTTCCTTCTTTAAGAGCAAAGAGTGTGTGGTCTTTTCCAAGTCCAACATCCTTACCAGCTAGGATCTTTGTACCACGCTGACGCACGATAATAGCACCCGCAGAAGCGAATTGACCATCAGATATCTTAGTACCAAGATATTGTGGATTTGAATCTTTTAAGTTTTTCGATGCCGCTCCTTGCTTTTTATGTGCCATAGTCTTAGAAAATAATGTTTATTAGGAGCTAATAATATCCCATATAGGCCATTGTGTCAACCGACAGCTCCCATTTCTCAATAGGGGACAAAATTGTCAATTTTGAGCTATTTTCTGCAGTAAACATAGTATAATTGGGTTACTTTAAGATGAGCACAGAAAACGAAAATCAGGATATATATACCTCTAAGACTGGTTCTTCAGAACTTGAGCTACGTAAACAGGAAGCTGGTATTTTGGAAGATCAACAACCAAATATATATGAAGAAAAATCAAGTACCGACTTTATAGAATTGGCTAAGTCACTAGGGAATAAGAATAGTATTGTTAATGACACTAAGATTGCAATTAATAACCTTGAAAAAGAACTCGGAATAGTATCTTCGACCGAAACTCCTCCTTCGATAAAGATAGAAGAAAAATTAATTTCAAAATTAGAAACACAAAAAGATAGTTCTCTTTATAAATTAGAATTTGAAAAATCCTTAGAGTTGTCAGAGTACCCTGAACTTTTTACAGAAATTTATCAATCTGCTGTTAGGGTTTTAGAAAATGAGAATAACACAGACGAAGAGAAGTTATTTGCTCAAAAATACCTAGAAAGATTAACAAAATCACCAGATGAAGAATCTTCAAATGAAGGGTATGATGCTTTTTATCAAGAATCAGAAACAAACAAGCTTAAAGAGAGGGTTTTTGAGTTTAATCAAGATTCTATTTTACATAAACAAAGAGAAATACTTGGAATAGATGAAGATAATGAAAAGACGTTTGATATAAAAGTTCTAGCGCCAGAAGATTGGGATAGTATGAATTTTATGGAAAAAGAAAAATGGTGGAAAGATACTACTGAATGCCCCTCGTTATTTGTTCGTAGAGGCTTTGAAGATGGTAAAAAGATAATTCCAACTATTTTTCTATCTAAAGATGATGCTGAATCTCTTATGGAAAAAGATGAAAATGATAAGTTTGGGAACAAGGGAGAAATTCAGAAATTTTTCCAACATGAGTATCGCCATACTCAAAGAAAGTTTGGGATAGAAAACGATAACCTTTTTAGGTTTATTGACGAACCTTGCACAAATGTAGGTTTTTATAAGAAACAAGCTTTACTATTGGATTTTTTAGGTATGACTACAGACAGTTTTAAGTTCAAAGATATTAAATCTGCATATGAGTCAGGTAGTGACGAATCAGTTAAGGCTATATTTAAAAAAATGAATGATGCTCTTGGGGATAAGGGGGTCATGCTTATTGGTAGCGAAAAAAGTTCGGAACATACAGGGGACAAAGACGGAATCTCCGGTTTTCCTCTTTTAAATATCGAAGTAAATTCAGAGGAAGATGTCGATAGTACTAGATTCTTAGAAACGTTATTGTCATATCGTGCACAGAATGATTCTAATTGGCTTGAAAATTTCCAAAAAAATATAAATCCTGCTGCTGATAATGTTTCTAGAGGTATTTTAGAAATAGCTAAGTCGTACCTTTTAAGGCCTTACTTCAAACACGCCGGCGGAAAAGATACTCCACATTTAAATAAATTTTTAGAAATAATAGATTCAGAAATTGAAAGGAGGAAGGCGCTTGGGGAAGAAGGTTTTTAAATCGCTCTGTGAGTTATAATATATAGGTTAACATGAACTCCTTCATCCATAAATATTACTCAGTCTTTTTTATACTGTTTTTAGTAACCATTGTTGGGCTGTCATTTTATCTGGGTTACGAACAAGGTAAAAGTAGGGAAGTAGGAGGTCAAAAACAGATAGTCTTCTCTTGTCCAAACACAATACTAGATAAACAGAAGATAACAGGTAGCGTACTTGGTAATAGTTACTCATCTGAGACGGCTAATCCAGTAAGTAGTGACGATACATCAGGAACCTCTACAGAAGTTGGTGGGGCATATATGGGATCAAAAAATGGCACCAAGTACTATACTCCTGGTTGCCCTGGTTCAAAACGTATAAAACCAGAAAACTACATCTGGTTCCAAAGCGCACAAGATGCTACTCTACAAGGATACAGCAAAGGATCATGTTAAAGAGATTTCTAACTATACTAATAATTTTCGTTTTAGGAGGATGGGGTATCAGCCAGTATTTTGAGTTGCATAGCAAAGAAGATATTTCTAAAGTTTTCTCTCGTGTCACAACGGTCAAACAAATACCAGAGTTTGATATCAATGCTGTTGATATCATAGAATATACCAACAAAGAGCGTGTAGCTGTAGGATTGCCCCCACTTGCTACCAATACACTTCTTGATGCTTCTGCAGAGATCAAAGTGGATGACATGATAGCTCAGCAATACTTTGAACACCAAAGTCCAACTGGTGAAGGTGTGTCAGACTTAGGTAAAGAAGTAGGTTATGAATATGTGATTATGGGAGAGAATTTGGCTATGGGGACATTTCTAAGCTCTGCTGAGATTGTCCAAGCATGGATGGATAGTCCGGGTCACAAGGCCAACATCTTAAATACTAAATATCAAGATATCGGAGTCTCAGTCAAACGTGGAGTTTTTGAAGACAAAGAAGTTTGGTTCGCTGTTCAACATTTTGGTACCAACCGCAGTGTTTGCCCAAGTGTAAACATTTCTCTTAAAAAAGAAATTGATCAAATTAACGCCGAACTCAAAAAAGAGGAGGGGAGTATCAGTGCTCTTAAGAAAACCTTGGAAGGTCCAGGAGCTGCATCTTCACCATCTTACCAAAGCGATGTTCAGACTTTCAATAAAAAAGTTGACGCATATAATGCCAAGCTTCAAATATCTCGTGTACAAATCTCAAAGTACAATGTGCAGGTCAAAGAGTTCAATCGTTGTATCGCCACATTTCAGTAGGAAGTCCAGGATAGGGGTAATAGCCCATAAACTATAGTAGTGTCGCACAATATATCTTTTACGACACTATATTCTAATAATAACCCTTATATTACAACACACCACTTCCCCAGGCTTATTTTGAGATTTGAGGGGTTGATGGATGGATCAACTTTGTTACCTACTTGAGCCTAACTTTTTTAAATTAATTCCCCGGGACGTATATATCCAAAAATATGAAAAAAGACCTCATTTGAGGCCCATGTCCATATTGTCACTTTTACCACTTCCCTGTCTAAAAACAAAAAAAAATCGCCCGAAAGCGATTTGTAAATAATTTAAGTACGTTTGATCAATACTCCTTTACATGTTCTTTCCAGCCTGATTCACGAAAGATTTCACGTATTTCTTCGTAGCTATCAGCAGGATGTTCTTCATTATTGATAGTAGCTTTTACGCTGTTACAAAATAAACCTTTTTGCTGTTGTCCAAGCATGTAAGCGTCCAAATCTTGTTCATGTTCTCTGACAATGAATGAATGGTTTAGTACTTTTAACATTTTTGTTGGAATTACTTCAACCCCAACTGTTCTGGTGAAAGTGACTCCGACACCGATCTGTAATTTAAAATTTACCTGTATCATGTTTTATTACGAGTTTTAGTGTTATCGCAAACCCCATTAGGATCTATGAAAACACTAAAACTTAGTTAAAGAACTATACTAATATAATAGCATAAATATACTAAAATGTCAATGAATAGTAACCATCATCTAAATTCCTTATCGTTGACTTTTATATAAATATGTGCTATTATATAGGAGGTAATTTGTTCTCCAAAACTTTAAAATATATATAGTATGAACTATTTAGAAATTATTAAATATTTCGCAGACAAACGCATGGGATCTTATATGCTTAGTGTTGTAGACGTCATCTGGGAAGTTCTCGATGAGATAGAGAAACAGATGGTTAAGACTTTAAGTGTCAATAAATCTTGCACATTATCAGTAAGATCAACATTATCTCAGGAAGAGTTGGATAAACAACTTTCTGAAACTTTGTTTGTAACACTGTAAAATAAGATTTCAAAGAAATTGAAAAGCCACATTAAACAATGTGGTTTTTATTTTTTATAAATTAAATGGCTTTAGGGGTTTACTAGCAATGATTTGTTGAGCTTGTTCATAACCAGTGCTGTAGTCAAAGTCCCATCGTGGTGGCAGGGCGAAAACGTATTTGTTATTTCGGCCGAGTTCGCTGGCTAGTATCGGTGCAGCAGAAACAGAGAAATCTTCGGCTACATAACCATTCCATTGATCAATAGTGAAGACGAGTATCGGCAGGTCTTCATATGGAGCACCTACTGTCCAGGCAGGATTTCTGATCAAAAGTTTTGGACCACTTTGCGCGCTAGGATTATCTAGTGGAGATCCTGTCCAAGTATTTTTGACGATTGAATATCCTTTCCAGTCTTTGGGTAAAGAAAAGTTAAATCCGTATTCGGTATTTTTATAAACTACAGCAGTATCATTTTGGATAGGAGTTTCTGTTTCAGTATTTTTTGCAGGCATCTGCTTTGAGTAGATATTTAATCCTATGAGAATTATGATAAGAATAGCTAAGATGATTAGTATTTTTTTGGTCATATATATAGTGACGGCCGTTAGGTTCAAATATTACCTTTATTGCTTAGACGTAAAGAAGCCCCTGTAGAAACAGGGGCCGTTTAACTGTATTTCTTTGTACCCCAGATAACGTTACCCCGAAAATAAAATCCGTTATTAGGTTTACAAAGATATTCTAAACCAGGTCGGTGTTACCCGCAAGGTTCGTTGGTAGTAGTACTGTAGTCTGTTCCGCCTTCACATCCTGGTGGTACATAGCCTTGCACACCTCCATAGTAGTATCCATCGGTATATGAAGTTGTAGTAGTACTTGTACCAGGAGTACTGTAGTAGTAATAGTATGACTTAGTAGAAGGTTGTGTATATGTAGTCGTCGGGTAGTAAGAATCCGGATAGTAGTTTCGGTTGATCACTGGCTGATATGGTTGTCTTGATCCAAAGTTCAAAAATGAG
>CAYJDV010000002.1:0-39207 GCA_964369095.1 uncultured Candidatus Saccharibacteria bacterium
GAGAAGAAATAAAGAAAGCTAGTCAAGATGGTAAAACAAAACTCCAATTCCCTACTGGAGAGACAGCTATGAAGATAGAGGGGTTGGGTAGTCAAAGCGACTGGGTTGCAGTAGATTTTTCTCAATACAATACACCGCAAAGAATAGTAAATCGTACAACACTAAAACCAGACACTCTAAAGGTTGGTATGGATATTCAGCAAGGTGGTGTAACTGGTGGTGGTCAAAGATGGATAATCACCGATGTCCTCGGAGATGGGAAGTTTAAGGCTGTGCCGAAAGACAACATTATTGGATGGAGTAGTGAAAAAGAGCTGTATGAACAACTTGATAATTCAAAGAATTTCAGCGAAGTAAAAGGTAATAAATACTTAGAAGATGTGATGGATGATATTTTTGACAGAAAAATGGAAGCTGACGACCTGTTTGCGAAATACGACTACGACAAAGTATCAGACGAGCTACAAAATCAATATGTAAAAACAATAAAAGATAACCACAAAGAAGCTTTCGACATCTCAGGTAAGGTAGACACTAACAACCCCATATATAAGTTCTACGAAAAAGAAATGCAGAAATACCTAAATAAATTTGGAGGTACAAAAGTAGTAGACGATAAGGGTGTAAGTTGGATAGAGGTACAAATTAAAAAAGAATGGGCAAAAATGCCCGTGGAGGCGTTTGCTATAATTGGAGCAGTTGGGCTAGCTTCCCAAAATAATAACAAATAATAATATGGGAAAATTCATAATAAGTAAAAACCAACAAGCAGTTCCAGGTCTCCCAATAGGGAAGATTAACAACCACGAACTAAGAATCAAAGCACTAGAAACTGGTGGTGGTGGCGGTTCTTCTACATTCTTGGGACTTACAGATACACCATCTTCTTACACAGGTCAAGCCCTAAAAGTTATACAAGTAAACGCAGGAGAATCAGCACTGGAATTTATCACTCTATCAGGTGGTGGAGACGCTCTCGTTGCTAACCCTCTTTCACAATTCGCTTCAACAACTTCAGCACAGCTTGCAGGGGTTATTTCTGATGAAACAGGAACAGGAGATTTAGTTTTTGCGACATCGCCAACACTTATAACTCCAAACATTGGCTCTGCGACAGGTACAGGACTTCTTCTTTCAGGACTTACAGCCTCACGAGTGGTTGTAACAGACGGGTCAAAAAACCTTTCATCGTCTTCAGTAACAACAACAACACTTGGATTTTTAGACGCAACTTCATCTATTCAAACACAATTAGACGCTAAAGCTCCGAAAGCCTCACCTACATTCACAGGAATAGTAACAGTACCCGCAGATGATTTCACAGTTGGGGCTTCTGTTCCGTTTAGTGATTTAGCAGGTGTACTAACACTTCAAAAGATTGATGCTCTTGACGTGGTAACAGAGACAACTATTGAAAATGCCATCGACACACTTCCAAACCTTACTTCAGTTCAAGGAAAAACATTAACGCTTGCGGGAAACTTTATAACGTCTGGTGCAAACTCTATAACTCTTACCACAACAGGAGCGACAAACGTAACTTTGCCTACAACAGGAACACTTTCAACATTAGCTGGCTCTGAAACGCTAACAAACAAGGTAATCAATGGTTCAAACAACACGATAACAAATGTGTCTTTGGCTACTGGAGTAACAAGTAATTTACCCGTAACAAATCTTAACTCTGGTACTTCAGCGTCATCTTCAACATTTTGGAGAGGGGACGGAACTTGGGCTACTCCTTCTGGAAGCTCGGTTACTATTGGTTCTGCAAAACAAATACCTTTTGTAAATGCAACTAACAATGACTTTGATTATGATTCTGGCTTTACTTACGACACTTCAACTGATGAAGTCAAAACGTTTGTAATAAGAGCAAACACGGGTTCAACATTTAATCTTAGGGCTGAGGGTGGTACTGATTTAATCAGGTTAGCGGTTGGGGAGACTCTTGTTTTTCCCACATTTGGAACAGGTCTTTTACACTTAGATAGTGGAGGAAATGCAACTTCAAGTGCTGTTAATTTAGCGTCCGCAGACGTAACAGGTATTCTTACTGGAACAAATGGCGGTACAGGAATAAACAATGGTTCTAACACAATAACTTTGGGAGGAGACCTTACAACTTCAGGTGCAAACGCTCTAACTCTAACTACTACAGGAGCGACAAACGTAACACTTCCAACAACAGGAACGCTGGTAAATGATGCCGTAACCTCACTTTCATCTTTAAATACAGTTGACACAAGCTTAACTGGTCCATTACGAGCAGATGCAGGAGTTCTGTCATCGGGCTTTGAGGCATTTGTTTCAACATTTTCAACAACCTCAACGTCTTATGTAGATATTACAGGACTTAATAAAACACTTGCAATTAACAAGAAATATGTTTTCTCAATAACAGGTCAATGGACATCAAACCACTCTTCAGGACAAGCTTCTATTGGTCTCACACTTCCAACTGGTGCAACGTTTACAATGACACGTTTAATGGGGCGTACTTCTTCTGCTGTAAACTCAGTGATGCAATCTTCAAACGACCAATCTCAAATGGAGCCTATTGCCACAGCAAACGCAATCAGAACAGTTCAAATAACTGGAATAATCGTTATGGGGGGAACAGCTGGAGACGTTCAATTTAGACTTGTTTCAAACAACGCTTCATATACAGCAACAGCTCAAAATATGTATTTAACAGGACACGTACTTAACTAATTAATTATATGGAATATCACATTGCACAAATATTAGAAAATAGAAACGATAGAGGAAGAGTAAAAGTATTAGAGGTCGGTGCTAATACTATTGTTCTTTCGTCGGGTGAATTTACTGATGAAGTATTGGGAATATTTGGTTTTAGCGAAATAGAAAGGGATTATATAATTATTTAAAGTTATGGATAAGATAGAAATTACAGGACAATATATAACAAACGCATGCAGTAATTTTATTATTAAGTGTGTTGGTGTACTTTCCTTATATCTTATTCAATTTTCTTTTGGGGATATATCTCACATGGTTCTATCTGCCCTGTTTATGTTAATCCTGATAGATTTTTTGACAGGTATTTGGGCTTCAAAAATGGTTGGCGAAGAAATTAAATCTGCAAAAATATTTAGAACAGCATGGAAATTTGCACTATATTTTATAGTTGTATCATCTGGTCATTTTACAGAGGTTGTTGTTGGCTCTAATATGTTCTTAGATGAGACGATTATGGGATTTCTTGCCCTAACAGAATTATATTCAATTTTTGAAAACATGAAAAAGGCTGGATATGAGACACCGACAGAACTACTAAAAAATATAAGCAGTTTGATTAAGAAAAAATAATGAAAGTCCTACTAATCGTCAACAATCAAAAATGGAAGACTTGGAACTCAAAAATCCAAACCCTGAAAGATTGGTTCAAACCAGCCGTAGATTTAGAATTTACTTTAAGCCATGTTGATTTTAAAAAGATTCCATTTGTCCCAGTAGATAACGGAAAAGAAATCGACCCAAAGTGGTACAACGAAAACATTCTTCCATTGGCTGGCGGTTATGACGTTGTAATGTTCTCTGTTCCACTTAAACAATGGAAAGGGGAAAAGATACGAGGTCGCTGGACACGTGGAGACATTCAAAAGATACAACTCGGTGCAGATGAATCAGGAACTTATGAATATAACAAAATAAAACATGAAGGAGGTCGTTGGTTTAATATTGCACGTCATGAACTATGCCACGCTATATCTGCGATACTTAAAATACAGGATAGAACGCATTATTGGTGGGAACTCGGAAACCTAGAACAAATATTAAATGAATTTAAAGTCAAGAAAACTCCACCAATCGTTCTAATAGAAAGAAACACTAAAACAAAAAACCAAACTACTGGAAACTTAACGGCTATAAATGAGGGTGCCACATTCACGTGTAAAACTCTCGAATTAGCTGATAAGAATAACCAACAGAATATATCTTGTATTCCGTCTGGTGTATACAAAGTAGTATGGTCGTTTTCGCCGAGGTTTATGAAGTTTACTTATGAGATAACGGGTGTTAAAAATAGGAGTGGTATTAGGGTTCATTCTGGTAATTTCTTCACACAAATTAATGGCTGTATCCTTTTAGGGAATAACTTAGTAGACATAAACGGAGACAAAGAGTTAGACGTTATCAATAGTCAAAAGACTATCGAATTATTCAATAATTTTATGGGTAAAAAAGAATTTACTCTAATAATAAAATGACAAAAAAAGTAACAAAGAAATGGTATCAAAGTAGAACAATCCAATTCGCAATTCTGACAGCAATCTTAACTGTTTTAATGGCGATTCAACAAGAAAACCCAGACATTGGATTCCTCGGTGTTTTGATTTCTCTAATCAACACACTACTTAGATTAGACACTTCAGAAACAATAAAGTAATCCACAGGTCAAGGGCTTTTCAGGTGTTCTGTTTGGTATAATAGAAACGAGGTAAGGAGATTGGTGTGGGGTGGTCGATACCCTCGCCAACCTCTTTATCTCACACAGTTAAAAGTTTCTACGTAGCATAAACGTAGACCAAATGGATTATAAATTAAAGTGGATATTGTTAATTGCCTTACTCGCAAGTATCCCCTTAAAAGCAATAGCAGAACCAAACGAGAGTATAACCCCTATCGTAGAAGTTATGCCTATCGACCCGTTATTTGAGAAAATAGCGTGGTGCGAATCTAAACACGTTTTAGACGCACAAAACTCTTATACTACCGCTGGTGGTGAGTTTCAATTTCTAGATGGAACTTGGAAATACTACGGGCAAAAGTATTGGGGCGAAGACTGGGTGAGTAAAGATAAATACTCACTCGATAATAGAGAACTAGCGTGGTATGTCTACACCCACTATGGTTCAGGCGATTGGGAAGCAGACCCCAAATCACTTAACTGTTGGAAAGTAGAAATACCAAACGCAACCCATCGAAATATTTACTAACAAACTTATCCACAAGCGATTGTGGATTTTTGTTTTATAATAAATAAATGATTAACGGAAGCGAAATAATTAAACTACTAAATATAAACCGACAACAATTAAACTATTTAGTTTTTAATGATTTTATAATTCCCAAAATAAAAAGAAACTCAGTCCTGTCAGATTTATTTGATGAAAAAGATATTGAGATATTTACAAACAATAAAAGAAAATTCAGGAATAATTTATTAGCATTAGAAATAGAAAACGAATGGCGATAAGACCGATAAAATGTTTTGCAGTAATTAAAAACAATAAACTAGACGCATTTGAAATCTACAAAGACAAGGAAGTTGTTTTAAGCAAGGGTGAGACTTTTGTAAATGTTATAATTAGTGTTAATGAAAAAAACTTCGTTAAGAAGAAAATCAAAAAGTCCAATCGCTAAACTACAACAAAAGCTAGTAGAACTTTCCCACACATACATAAGAGAAAGAGATAGCGTTATGGTTGGCGGGATTGCTGGTTATTGTTTTGACTGTGGGAATTTTGCAGAGGGTAGACATTTTCAAGCGGGACACTTTGTTCCAGACGCTTCAGGTGGTGCGATTTTAAGATACCACCCACACAATATGCACGGACAGGCAAGCGGTTGCAATATGAAACAGGTTCAGGAAAGAGTAAAAATAAATTACACAATTAAAATGCAGGAAAAATATGGCATTGATTATTTTAACTTCCTACTCTCACTTAGGAATAAAACAATTAAAGCAGATGAGATTTTCTATAACAAAATGATAGAACTTTACGAGAAAAAAGACGAAGACGCTATTGTGGAGTACTTACATTCCTTAGCGTAGCTTTGGAACATACCTACAACGCCCCACAATGCGTTTTAAAGGGGTCAAAATAGCCTAATGTAGACTTTCCTGTAAAAAGGAGAAAACCCCTATAAACGGGGTTTTTTATTGTCGGTTGTATCAAAATGGAGACAGCTTCATTACGCTGTTGAGAGGAAACCCCTCAATTATTATTATAACACAAAATTAAAAAAGCCATCAACCCACACTCTTGCAAAATCGGGCGAACCCATAGTGTGTTAATAGTTGATGACTTAGCTAGTTCAGATAATGCTGATACACATATCACAAAAAGATGCTAACTACAGAGCTTTCTGGTGTAGAATCGTTAGTCGCAAGACACGATTCGAATTATTTTATTATACCATATTGTGGGGACATTTTCCACCATTTCTAAATTTAGCTATATTGCAGTTGTAACACAATATTTGAAAATTATTTTTAGGAAAATTATTATCTCTCAACCATTTGTAAATATTTTGTTTAATAGAATCTCTATGGATTTTGCCATCATTATTTATATGGTCTATGGTCAACGCCTCCTTCATTGTCTCACCGCAACAAACACAAATGTTACCGTATTTTTGAAATACTATTTGTTTTAATGGAATATCATATTCATTTTGAACCCCATGAACACAATTTTTACATTGAGCATGAAGTTTTTTTCCACCCCTTCTTAGTTTGTTGAAATGATTTATTGGCTTAAATTCATTACACCTTGTACAAAATTTTTTACCATCTTTAACCACAGATTTTATTAAAAACCTTGAATAACAATAATGTGAACAAAAAAAATTACCAGATATGTTTTTATTTATTTGACTTAAGGTAACATACTTTGGTTTACTACATATTTTACATTTTTTTATTTTTCCATTTTTTGTTATGCAATAATCATATCACATTTTATTCTATTCTCCTAGCTATGACCACTTGATATAGTTTCCCTTGTCGCAAGACGGAAAACGTAATGTAAATATTATACACTAAAACCCCCACTTTAGGCAGGGGTTAGAGTTTAGTAGAAGTGTGTTATTCGAGCAACTTGACCACCTTGTGGGTCAAAGATGAACGATTCCATTGCTTGGATATTCTTGTAACCGTTCGTGTAGTGCCACCTGTCTGGTGCTGATGGTGTTCTAACCATTTCCACATAGATAGAGGTTGACTGGTCGACTCCTTGTCGTGAGTGGATTTCGGTGATGAGGTGTTTATCCTCCTCAACCATCTCCATACGCTTTGAACCGAGTGTCTTTACCCTCTTGTCTTTGTGGTGTCCGTGGTTAATCAACCAGTAGCCAAACTTAAACGCTACACCTCGTGCTTCAGTAAGCATAAGGTTTGGGAGGTCTGTTATCTTAGCTCCATCTCCGTGAGAGTAGCCAATCATATTATTCCCGTAAACCAAATACTTACGATGTGTCATTGACGTGTGAAAAGACACGTTTTTTGACTTAGAGAACCAACTAACAACAGCGTCAGTTAGCATATACCCAGACATAAAGTCATGGTTCGATGGACAGAAGACCAACTTCACTGGTGCGTATTGAACAAGTTTTTCAATGGCTTGTATGTAGCACCTTTTAGCAATGTTGTAAGCTTCCCACCACATACCGTCTGTGTCTTGCGGAGTTCCTGCTGTTGTAGTTCGCTTTGGTGTGTCGATGTGCAAGATGTCGTTCCCAACAACGAAAACAATTTGCTCAGGAGGAAATGGTAAGGACTTGGTTATTAGTCCATCAATTCCCTCGTTGAAGCGTTGCTCTGCTATTTTAAGATTGTAGCTTTCGCCAGTTTCTTCTTTTGCAGAGTATTTGCCAAAGTGTGGGTCAGCGGGGTTCACGTTCCAAAGATACTTTCCGCTGCCTTTATATTTGACAGCTGGATATTTCGGAGCGTGCTTTTTCATTTCCGCAATGAGGTCATCACGGATTTCTTCGTAGGTCATTACACCTTTTTCGTTGCGTATGAAAATCGAAGCATTGTCGGTTTTTAGCCAACCATGCGACCAATCTCCAGAGAAGCTATTAGCCTCAAGTTCAACCTCAAAGGTGCTTTTACCACCACCAGTAGCTCGTTGGAATCGCTTGCGAACATTTTCTCCGCTCAGTTTTGTTCCGAACTTTGTGTTCGCAATTTCCGCCAACTCTGCATAGGTTTTTCCTCCTCCGACCTCCTTATTAAGAGCGAGTAGGAAGCTGTTTATGTCTTCTTGCTTGCTCATTTTATTTGTGCTTTTCATCTATTATATCATTGCGATATTTTAATAAAATTTCAACACTTTTATTATCCCACAAAATTTGACAACACAATAAATTAAATTGTTTAAACTGTGGATAACTTGACAAAAGGAAAGTGTATAATATGCACAAAGCCCTTAACAATGAAAACAACACACCAAGTTCACAAGTGTAAAAATTGCAGAACCGAAATAGGAATTGCAATTACCACAATCGGCACACGCCGAAGTAAAATGAAAGCTTGGCTTTACTGCGAAGCTTGCTCGTTTCCCCTCGAAATTTGGTGGGACAGCAATCCGCAAGCAGAAGACCCAAGTCAAACCAACATGTTTGAACAAAACAGTTGAGCCATGAGTAAGAAAAAGTTTCGCTTTGACTACCATCACCGAGTTCCTCAATCAAAAGGAGGAACTGACTTTTACCCTGAGGGCAACTTAGTACGGGTAAACAAAGTCAAACACGCACATTGGCATGCCCTATTCGCCAATAGAGACCTTGAGGACATTGTTGAAGAACTCAACAACCTCTGGATAGACCCACGTTTCAAACTCACCATTGAACAACGCTAACATGGGAATCTTCTTCTGGCTCGCCTTCGTCGTTCTGATGTCGTGGGCAATCTCGCAACTTCTCTTCGGAAACCCTAAAAAGCCACCCCGATGAAAAACGAGAAAGTCATAACTCGTCAAATGTTCTGCGAGAGGTGCTTCAAAGCTAACCGACCATACAAAGACAACACGTTCATCGTTCGTGGAACCAAGGGTTACCACGTTAGAGAAGTGAACAAGTATGTCCCACCAGACAAGAAAGGTTTTACACCTCATCTGGTCGCAGCCTATAAGTTGCTCGATGATAAAAACATCGCCATCAACAGGGTTTGCTGTATCGTTGGTTGTGGAGTTTCACTTAAAGACGATGTCTTCACTTATCTGAAGGTTTCCTATGAGCAAGTTCTGCTCTCTGATTGGAACGCCCTCGTGAAAAGTAAAGACCTCGGATACTACCTAGAATAAAGCCCCTACCAATCGTGGGGGTTTTATGATAGAATGTAAAAGTCCCAGTGGTCGCCGACCTTGGGGGTATTTCAATAAACGCCCTGTTCTCAACATCACAGTCCTTCGGGGCTGTTTTGTTTTATGCTAAAATATTGATATGAAAAAAGAATTTTTTGGTATAAGTTACGACGTTGAAAAACACCATAAAATATACGGAGTAAAAACTATCCCCATTCCGCTATATAGATGTGAGATTAAATTATTTTTTGGTAAGCAAACAGAAGAATTAGAAAAACTTTGGAAAAATGATTTAAATTATGATGGAAATGTTAGAGATTATTTAGATGAACACAGAGAAGTTGTAATAACATTCCCAATCAATAATCCAAACGTTGCGTCTGTGGTTCATGAACTATGCCACGCCACTCAAATAATTTTAAAAAATATTGGGCATAATTATTATAATCAAAATTCTGATGAGCCTTTTGCATATCTTTTGACTTATCTAATTCAAGAATATCAGAAAATTAAAAAGTTTAAATAATCTATGCTAAACTATAATCACTAACTGCTCGACACAGTTGGTATTAAAATTAAGAAAACGGGGACTGAGCCTCGGTAAAATTTCTTAAGTTTAGGTAACAGACTTCCCCTAACGGGGATTTTTGTTTTCCACAGGTTATGAACATTTCATAAAAATAAAATACAAAAAAGGTAGTATGCTATAATATGTGGGTATGACAAAAGCAACAGATAATTTAATAGTAGCTTGCATAAGTTTTTTTTGTGTGCTAGTGTTCAGTTATCTTTTGTCATACAACAAAAGCAGAAAACTCGTAATTTTTTAATTGCGGGTTTTTTGTTTTTAAAAATCAGATAGTAAGAGCTAGAAACTTATCGCTACTCTATAAACAACAAATGATAAATGGATTGTCTTTCGGGAATCGGTTGAAATCTTTTTTCAGCCCGTTAATCGGAAGATAATTCGCCTCAACATAAACGCTAGTTCGGAGCTACAAAGGGAGGACACTGTGAAAAACCATTCTTATCCTAAAAGCAAAACTGACACTGGGTAGTGATTCAGTCTATCGTGGAAGTTGAGGAGCTATCTGTACATATGATTTCATTCTGTTAAGGGTATTAACGGAATAAGGAACTGTTTTCAAAACACAATATCCACAGATAAATTAAACAAACAAAAACATCTCTAGTAAAATAGAGTAATGAAAACAATATTTGAAACATTAAAAGACTTTCAACTTCCTGTTAAATCTATTAAGAGTGAGAGAGCAGAAATAATTAAATCTTTCGTAGATGAAATAAATCTTGAAAGAAAAGATACTAAATGGAAACCTGTAACTGGAAGAAGTGTAGCAATTCAATTAAGTGTTTTAAAAACAAACTTTGAACTTTACAGCTGGCTTTCACAATGCCGAGACTATAAAAACAGACACGGAAGTTTTAGCAGAATTTATTATGGTGCTTTAAAAAAGAAATGACAATCAGTAAAACTAAATGGGTGAATATAAAAAACAAAATTAAGTACGGAGCTAATTGGTATGGCAAAAAAGGAATGAGAGTAAAATTTGTAAAAATACTAATGGAAAAACAAAAAGGACTTTGTGTTGAATGTAAGGAAAAGATTTTGCATGGAGAAGAAACGGTAGACCACATTATTCCCGTTTCTTTAAATGGAAAACATGAGCTGGAGAATATGCAATTACTTCATAAGGGATGTCATTATAAAAAAGACAAAGAGCATAGTGATAAATTAGGAGCACTTGGAGGGGCTTTAAAACCAGAACGTGGGTCATATGATTACAAGCCAAACACCATAAAAGAAATTTACGAACACTATAAAAAATAACCATGCACTCAATCTGCCACACATGTAAAAAGAAACTAAAAGTAATCTATTATTGGAAAGGTAAGTGCTATTGCGAAAAGCACAACAAATAATATGAAAAAGAAAACAGAAAAAATAGCAAAAGAAATAATCAAAAAATACGACAAGACATTTAAAGATTTAGGAGATTATGATAAGGGTAAGAAATAGTTTATGAAAATAAAAATACCGCACATTGGATATACAGTTACAATACAAGATATAAAAACAGCCAAAGGAGAGGCTAGAGATTTTTTAAGTAAGGGTTACCTTGCATGTGCTCATAGAGTTGATTTAAATAATTCTACGATATACGTTACATTACCCATAAAAGTAAAAGACCATGCAACTTTGGGCCATGAAATAATCCACGTACTTCAACACATTTGCGATTCAAGAGGAATTGAATTTATTCATGAACAAGAACACATCGCATACATTTATCAATACATATTTAATGAGGCAACGGGGTATAAGTATGACTTTGATAGCTCACTAAGTAAAAGATAATAGTTTTCCACAGATTTAACCACCGCACTTGACTTATCTATCCGTTAGATATATACTCTAACTATAAGATTATCAATAACAAATAAGTATATGAAATTAGGATATGTTGGTAGAGCTGGTGGTTTAATGGAATTTATCGCATATGCAATATGGTGCGAACAAGATGCAACAAAGAAGGGTTTTAAGGTCGAAAAAGTATTTGATGATTTAAGCGGATATACCGCTCGATAATATGGAAAAAGAATTAAAAGATTTACTAACTGCATTAAAAGATTTAAAAGAAAATCTAAATGTAGCAGTAGAGAAGTTAGAAGAAGTGTTTCCTAAATATCCAGATGTATTTATTAGCGATAAACAAGAAGAAATAAATGAAAACAATTAACATAAAAGGTAAGGACTATGTGCCAGTTGTGGAGCGAGTAAAACAAGCCCACGCTCAAGATAAAGAAGTGTCGATAACAACAGAAATAGTTGAAAGCGTGAATGATAGAATTTCTATAAAGGCAACAGTTGTATTAAATGGAAAAACTTTCACAGGACACTCTCAGGCAAGGTACCACGAAAAAATGATGGGTGAAGTTGCATTAGAGATAGCAGAAACTTCAGCGATAGGTAGAGCATTAGGTTTCGCTAACATAGGTCTACTAGACGGAATAGCCAGTGCAGATGAAATGAGAAAAGTAGGAAAGAAAGACGATGACGAACAAGAACCTTTTTAAAAATTAACTTAAATAACATGATAAACGGATTTACAATTTTCAAAGTAAAGGAACACGACGGAGACGAGAAGAAACCAACACACAGTATCTCAGCTAAAGTAGGAGAAGAATTTATCTATATTGGAAAATGCTGGACAAAGACAAAAGGCGACAACAAGTATCTAAGTTGCTCACTCGACAAACCTTACCAAGATAAAAAGGGCTACAAAGTAGTTGAAGAAGTAAACAACGCAAACAAGGGCCCAGATGAAGTAGCTAATGGTATAGACGCCTTCTAGGACGCCCATATTAGCCCCTAAAATCGTTTATAACGCATAAAAACTATGAAGTTTATACTACCTGCAATAATTAATCCTCCGAGGCTTAGAAAGGACAAATCTTGTTCGATTTCGTTCGACACAAGAGAGCTGTCTTCTGAAGAGTTGTTCACGATAATTTCCTTGTCTCAAAGTGAAGGATGGTTAGCTTTCCAACCGAATGAGGAAAATATTGAAATACCCACAGAGCGTGCAGAAGTAGATGAAAAAACACCAAGTGAACGCCTAAGAGCGTGCCTATACGTTTGGTTCAAACAAGAATCGGACAAAGGCAAGTTCACAGGCACATTTGAGACGTTTAAGAAAGAGAAATACGAGAAAATAATCGAAGGAGTTAAAAGTAAATTAGATTAGCTATGGATAAAATTAAAAGTCTAGGCTGGTTGTTTCGCTCGCTAATACTTCATTCTGACGGAATATGGACGGCAAAAGCTATCACAGGACAATACAAAGAGCATGTTAATTCAATCGAAGTTATCGGAAAGACACCCGAAGAAGCAGTAGATAAACTAATTGAAAAACTAGAAGCTAAGGGACTTTTAAACGAATCATTATGAAAAGAATTAAATGCAAAGACGTACTACTCGACTACATACAAACCCACGAAGGGTGGTTGAAGAAAGTAGACCTGTACAAAATAGCAGAAGAGTTTAGCCCTGAAACCGCAGGAAGAGCCTTACGTCTTTTAGCCGAAGAAAACAAAATACAAGTACAGTATTACGATAGTAAATACGCAAAGAATCTAGCAATGTACTCACGTATAGGAGAAGCACCAAAGAAGTTTGAACCAAACATTATTACTAAATCAGACGGAAGTAGAGTTTTATTAGTTAGAGAATAGATATGGAGAAAATAAAAATATTATTTTGGAAAACATATGCGATATTCTGGGATTTACGACCAAGAATACACTTACCAAAATATTCTGATTATCCTATTGCAAGCACAGATATTGCCAAAGAATATGAGTATCCCGAATGTATTAAAGTTTTATTTGAATGGGACGAAAAAGGAAAACATTGGATAGTATTTAAAAGAAAATAATTTATGAATAAAGAACAAGAAAAAAAAGCAGTACATTCTGCAATAGATGCAGGAGAGATACCCTCACCAGAAGAAATCAGTAGAGTTATGTCTTGGCTATCAAAGAAAAACAAAATGACAAAAGCAGAGAGAGTAGCAAGAGCTAAGAAGGCTGGAATAGCGGGGGCATTAAAAAGGTGGGGAAAATAGTTATTTGAGTTATCCACAGTTAATGCTTGTGTCTATCCGATAGCTATGATATATTAACAATATAAGAAGAAACACATAAGACACTTCTTAGATAAATATATGAAAAAAGAGATAGAAAAAATATATAAAAAACTAACACAAAATACCGTGTTTGAAATAGCAGAAGAAGCTCGCATAC
Source organism: uncultured Candidatus Saccharibacteria bacterium (assembly GCA_964369095.1). GTDB lineage: Bacteria > Patescibacteriota > Minisyncoccia > Phycocordibacterales > UBA9973 > UBA4124. Next base: position 13,884 of record CAYJDV010000002.1, read on the forward strand.
AGTTAATGTTTGAATCAGGTAAAAATTCAGACGAACAAAAAGAAAAAGCAAGAACTAAATCAATGGCAAAATTATCGGCAATGTTAATTTACGAGAAAAAAAAGAATCAACCAGATATAGAAGAAATGGCAGAACGCACACTATTATCAGCATATAATCTATACAACTAATATGAAAACACTAATCATAAAACGCCACGGGAAAATAGTAATGGAACAAGTAGGACAAAAACCAAAGAAAAGCTACCTACCAGCTCTAGGAATAATCATCTTCATCATCGGAGCTTTAGTAGTAGGAAGTTTAGATTATAAAGTTTTAGTAATGTAAAAGATATGTTAGATATAACAACATTTTTAGAAAAGAATAGTGTAAAAGATATTTGTAGACTTGTTTATGTAAAAGACGGTAAGGCGGTAGCAACAGACTCATTTAAACTAATAGAAATTACACTTGATGATTTTTGTAAAGAAAACGTGCCAAATGGATACTACGAAATCAAAGCGTGGAAACAAATGTGTAAAGCATACAACGCAAAGAAGCAAGATTTAAAGACTTTTATGGAAGTTATAAACCAAAATAACGAAACCATAACAACACATAAGGATACAGAATATCCGAACTACGAGAAACTAATGGATAGTAAATTTAAAGAACTAGATTTAAATTCTTACTTCACAAAAAAACACCTTATCGCATTTATTGAAATACTACCAGAACTTTCTTTCCAAAGAATAAGGTTATCTGATATACAAGATAATGGAAATATGATTAAGTTTGAAAATAAAGATATGCGTATTGTTTTAATGAAGTGTAGGGTGGAGTAATTATCAAAATAATAAACCAAATATGACAGACAAAAAAATAGAAGAGTATTTAGAGAGGGCAATGAGTATTGAAAAAAAGATATGGACTACTGTCAACGCTGAAGAATTTGGTTCATACCAAAAAACCATTGTCGAAATAGCAAAAATGATACAGCTAGAGGAGCATAGAGAGTCAAACAAAGACGCAGATGCAGTTATTAAAAAGGACTAGCACATCAAAAGATAGAGGGTGGTAACGGGGGATATATTGAAGTCTGGGTGCATCCGCCATCGAAAGATGGTCTCCCGTTACTGCTCTTTATCAAAACGTGGTGGATTAAATCCAGTAGTCAATAATCAGTGCTTTAGGGGGTCGGTAACAAAAGCCTATACCCGAAAAGTGCGAGGCCTTGAGACTACTGGCGTTAGTTCATCACAACATTACTAAGTAATAAATAATATTATGAGAGAGATAAGAATTGTAATACGTGAAATATACTACACGTTTAAAACAAAAAAACACGCTCGCAATATGACCTACTTTGAATATTGGATATGGAGAATGCACAGAAGATTTAAATTACCCAAATAACATTTACTAACCATAAGAGAGATATAAGAATATGAGGAGAAACTACACAGAAAGAGAAATATATTTAATAGAAAAGTCGTTTGAAGAGGGCTATGCTGTTGCTAAAAGACTATATAAACCAATTTCGATAAGATATGTTACAGAACACGATTTAAACGGAAATGACTTTTCTGAATTTATTAAAAGAAGAAATAAAAAGGCGACTAATTACAAAAACAGAAAACCTAGAGGATTATAATTAAGAGAAATATTTATGGATAATTCAGAAAAATTGGTGGGCATACTAATATTAGGTGTAATTGTCTTGGGATTCTTCGGGGCAAGAGCCGATATGCGAGCAGACGAAATAGAATCAATAGAATACTGGCAAACAAGAGGAGAAACAGAACTAACCAATCAACAAATAATTGACCAAGCCAAGCCTTGTTACGACGCAGGACTTTCCGCAGAAGAAATAAAGGGTGGAAACTACACTTACGGAGAATATGTAACAGGAATCCGTTGCACAACAAAAGATAACCCAGATATTATTCAAGGCAAAAAATCAAACGCTACACAAGTTATTATTAATTAGTAAATAAGATATATGTTAGCAGTAAAAACATTTATAATAATACAAGCTATCACTTTTATAATTTGTACACTAACTCTTGTAATTATCGCACCAAAAGAAGTTCAGACAGTACAGATTAAAAGTGAACCACCTCAAGAAACAATTTGGTTCTCATATATACAAGGGGTGAGTAAGGGTGGAACAATACTTGCATATATAAACTTTCAAGGGATTGGCTTTACAAGGTTTAAGGAAACAAAAATCGAGAGCCAAGAAGAATTTAACAAATATCTGCAAGGCAAACTATCAAGAGAAAGAAAAAGTTTCATCATTGACGTTTTTTCTTGGGATTTATTAAGAGTTGAATAATAATATCTATGACATCAGAAAACAAAGAAGAGAAGTGCTGTGTCTGTAAAACAAAATACTGTAAACATTATAAAAGTGATTTTGATAAGTTTGTAGAGAATAACACCCCACAAACACCTAGCTGGGAAGATAAAGTTGATTATTTTTTCAAGTTTCAATCTGTAAATCATTACCCAGAAGATAAAAATAAACTTATCGAAGAACTTGAACTTACTATAAATTCCCTCATCTCCCAAACAAAACAAGAAGGGCGGAGAGAGGGGATTGAGGAGGCGATTCTTGAGATTATTTATGGATGTGCCAGATATACAAATATGCACCAAGACACAGACGATGTTAATGTTGCCGTAAACACAGTAAGAGCAGACGTGTTATCAAAACTGGATAAAAAGAGAAAGTAGTTTATAAAAGAGGTTTAATAATAAGAGTATGTCAACATATGTAGGAAAGGCGAAAAATAAAAAGACTGGCGAGGAAGTAAACATACTTTGTATAGACGACTACTTCGCACCAAGAGTATACGGATTTCAAGTTGGGAAAACTGGGGAAGATCCAAGAATAGAAGACTGGAAAAAAGAGTTTACTGGAAAGGTCTATACTTGGAATGAAATAAGAGAAGAATATTATTTTTAATAACAAGAAATATGATACAAAAAATAAAACTATGGCTTTGTAGAAACTTCGGGCATACTTTCAATCTTGTTGATTTAACAATGCTAGACATAATGCAACGAGGTGCCATAAACAAAGAAGAGTTTAAAAACGAAACGATAAATTGTGAAAGATGTGGAGTTTCCTGTTCTTTTACGAGCAATATGGTCGGTCTTTATGAAAACAAAGATGAGTTTGATTTAATTTAATCCCCTATGCCACACACTAACGAAGAGATGATGGAAAAAATGGCTGCCATTGAACACGAAAGATGGGCGAAATGGCAGAAGTATATACACTCAAAAATACTTCCTTCAAAGGATGATGACCTTATGATTATAGGTTCAGAGTTTGTAGAAAGATGGGAAAGGCAAATAAATACACCCTATGAACAATTATCTGAAAAAGAAAAAGAAAGTGACAGAGAACAGGTAAGACCATATTTAGATTTAATCTCCGACCTTAAAAAATCCATCCGTGAGGAGATAGAGAAAGAGATACGAGGAGAACAAACCATTGCTAAGCTATTTTCAGGTAAAAAGATAATAAAAAGTAAAATGTTACCAAGAGATGAAATATGGGTTGGCGAAGGTGCAACGCGTTCAGAAATATTATCACTAAAATCATTAGAATAGCATGGAAGAAATAATTAAAATAGCGATTGAGGGAGGGTGGAAAGATAAAGATTTTCCTAACCTTGACCCCCAGTATATGGGAGACTTATATCGGATAATCGTCTGTGACCCCCTATTCTGGCAAGCTCTAGGTAAGGCGAGTGGGTGGGATAAAATGATTCCAATGATGGCAAAAGACCAGTGGTGGTTATTAGATGCCCTCCGCTTCCACGAAATAAACCTCACAGAAGGTTGGGACAAAGCTGTAGCATACGTAAAAGAAACAACCAGAGGGACAGCTTTAGTAAATTAACTAGATATATATTATGGAAAATTGGAATGTAAAAATAATAGACAAAGGGATTAGGATCGAAAGAGATATTTATATTTACAGAAAACTCGGGGATAAAATAGAAATAATTGGTGCTGGCAATACTACAAATATTATTAACCAATTTGCCACCATCCCAGACGAACCAACACTTTCATTAAACCCAGAAGCACTTCAAGCTTTTGCCAACGCCTTAAACGACATAGGTATAAACCCACAAAAAGAGTTTATAGAGGGAAAGCTAGAGGCGACAGAAAAACATCTTGAGGATATGAGAACATTAGTGTTTAAAAGAATTAAGTAGATAAATATGAAGTATATTAAAATAGACCAGAACTTCTTTAAAAATATAAACTTTATAGTAGAAATTCCAACTATTTCATGCCCTGTTTGTGGAGAACAGATATTAGATATACCCACTAACCGTTTTATCAATAACTAACAGTATATATGAAACCCATCGGCACAGGCACAATAAAAGGAGAGAGGTATGAGGTGTTTAGAGATAAAGACAAGGAACTTTATATAGAAAAAGTTACTAACACGAAATCCACATTTTAATATTGTGGGTTTTTTGCTATTATATAAGTATTACAATAATCTATTTAAGTTATGGATAAACTAACGCAACTAAAGAACTTCTTAAAAGCAAAACAAGTTCCTTTCACTCAAGGAGAACTACAAGATGTTATAAACTTTGTAACAGCTATTGAAACTGATATGAAACCAAAAGTAGACCCAACAGTTCCGCCAATACCAAACACAACTAAAAAGAAAAAATAAAATGTATCTACCCGTCGAAGAAATAGACGACAATGATTTCTATCGAGAGAAAAGACAAAAGCAAGCTGAAAAAGAAAAGATAAGACTTCAAGAGGAATGTAAACACAAACACTTTGTTGTTAGATGTTCTCATTGTAATAGGGTATTAGGAAGTGAAATTAACCATAAAAGGATATGAAAATAATAGAAACAAATATCGAAAAAATAATTTCTGGAATAAACAAGACTGCTGATATGTTGTGTCCGACACTTGGCCCATTCGGAACAAACGTAATAATTGGTAGGAAATATCAAAAACCAATTATTGCAAATGATTCTGGAACAATCTCGGACAATCTTGTATTTGAAGACGAATCAGAACAAATTGCCTCAGAGATAATAAATGAGGCAACGACTACGGCAGATAAAACAACCCAAGATGGGAGAACATCAACTGTCGCTATAATGAGACATCTTGTTAACTCTCTGTATAAAAAAACACAAGGTCTCCAAAAGGAAAAACCAAGAAAGCTATACAATAAAGTTCGAGAAGAATTAGAAACGGCTCAAAAACTACTATTAAAAGAAAAGAAAATTGTCAAAAAGGAGGAAGATTTAAAAAGTGTAGCACTCGGTTCTTCTCAGAATAAAGAACTTGCAGAGATAATATCTAACACCTTCTGGAAAATAGGAAAAGACGGGGTAATTACGATTGAGGATAATTTCAATCCAGAAATATCAATCGTTAAAAAGAACGGACTTGAAATACCATTTAAAATTGTGTCTGACTTTTTAATTAAACAACTTGGACAATCTCCTATTTTAGTTACAACAACAAAGATTGATTCAATCAATCAAATAATTCAAATCTATAATGAAATACTAGAAAGGTCTAAATCACAAAAGCTTGGTGTTTATAATTGGGTTATCATTGCCCCAAACTTTGAAGACGGGGTAATATCTGAATTTAAGGCATTAGGGGGTGCGTTTGATATTATGCCAATCAAGATTCCTGAATCAAACATTGAGATATACGAGGATATTTCAGCAATTTGTGGAACAAAAACATATAAGGGACAACTAGAACTTTTAACATTGTCTGATATTGGAGAACTAAAAGAAATAGTTTCAAATGAAAAAACAATAATAACTGGTTCGGTTAGTCCAGATGAACATATAAAATCTCTAAAAGAAAAAGAAATTGACTCTCTTTACGACAAAGAAAGACTTGATAAAAGAATTGCTAGACTTAAAAACGGAATAGTGGTTTTAAAGATAGGACATAGCCTAGACCAAGACAGGGAGTTTCTTAAACTAAAGGCGAGAGACTGTGTAACCTCTGTTAAGACGGCACTAAGTGATGGATATGTTAAAGGGGCTGGAGTATCATTAAAGAACGTAGCAGACAAAATGCCGAAAGATAGCATTATCGCAGAATCCTTAAAAGAGCCATATAGACTAATCCAAGAAAGTAACGGAGGGCCTTTTGAAATACCTGAAAATGTAATAGATTCATATAAAACAGTTGAACAAGAAATTATAACATCATGTGTTTTAGCAAGTAATATTATAAACTCACATGGCTCAATAGCAGATAAAACAGAAAAGTCAGAAGACCCTGTGATATAATATACATATATGAAAACGATAAAATCATCTTATAGAAAACTTCCAGGCAATAAAGCCACTGAAGCAAAATCAATCACAAGAAAAACAAAAAGAAAAACTGTAATTAAGACAGGTATGTTAAATACTGATTACGGAATGGGTAAGACAACAACAAGTGGATATAAAACTAAAATCAAATACGGAAAGTCAGGGGGAATAAAGAAAGCAAAAACAAAAAGAATGGGTGCTTATAAAACAATAAACATGATGTAGCTTATGGAAGAAAGAAAAGATAACTACAATGAAATAGAAGACTTATTAAATAAGGAGATAAAAGTAAGTGAACCCAAAAGAGAACCAAAGGTTTGCTTATCTTGCGAGGGATAATATGGAAGACGTAGAAAAAACAGGGGAACAGTTTAAAAACAGCTATGAAATCTTAGAAAATGAGAAGGAACAAGAATCTAAGAAAAGAGCTGAACACTTAGCCCCCTATCAATATAAGAAAGGACAATCAGGCAATCCATCTGGTCGCCCTAAAGGTATTTCCCTTAAGGAATACGCTAAGATGAAACTTGTTCATATGACAGATGAAGAGAAGGAGGAGTTTTTTAATGGTATAGACAAACGTGTTATCTGGGAAATGGCAGAGGGTAAGGCCGAAGCTAAAACAGATATAACCTCACAGGGGGAAAGGCTTGTATTTGTACCACCAGTAGTTACAGAAAGATTTAACTTAAATGAATCTAACGAAAAAACAGGAGGAGTTTCTAGCCAATAGAGCAAGATATAAGTTTGCTAACTGGGGAAGAAGAAGTGGTAAAACCACAATGTTTGCCTATGAAGCACTGGGTACTGCTCTTTCTGTTGATAATGCGAGGGTTACATACTACGCCCCAACAGTATCAGATGCCAGAGATATTGCGTGGGGACTATTTCAAGAAGTATTTGGTCAAGCTGTTGTAAAGAAAAACGAAACACTACTAGAGCTGACTATTTTAAATAAATTTGGTACTACATCTTTAGTGGTACTAAGAGGATGGGAATCAGTTGTAATTGGAGAAAAAGGAAGAGGAGTCGAAAACGATTTACTTATATTTGATGAGGTTGCCTTTTGTAGAAACTTTAAAGAATTTTGGGTTAAAACACTAGAGCCAACACTTCTAACTTCTAAGGGAAGAGCCGTGTTTGCCTCTACACCAGACGGATTTAACCACTGGTATTCTATGTGCAACGAAGCACAAAACAATCATAATGATTTTTACTCTCATGCAACATCATACGATAACCCATTTAACGACCCAGTAGAACTACAAAGAATAAAAGAATCAAGAACAGAAGACGCTTTTGCTCAAGAATATCTAGCAGACTTTAGAAAAACAGAGGGATTAGTCTACAAAGAATTTAACAGGGAGAACCACATATTCGATGATTTCACAAACAAGGGACAGATAATAAGGAGAATATCAAGTGTGGACTTTGGATATAAAAACCCATCGGCGATATATCTAATCGAAGTAAACTATGATAATCATTATTGGATTTCAAATGAGTTCTATAAGACAGGTAAACTAAACGCAGAGCTAATTGAATATATAATCTCAATGAAAACTGAGGCTGTATATCCAGACCCAGCAGAGCCAGATAGACTAAAGGAAATGGAGAACGCTGGGTTAAATGTTCAAGAGGTTTCAAAAGACGTAGAGAAAGGAATTGATAGCGTTAGAAATCTGTTTAAAACAGGAAGAATACATATCCATAAGGAATGTGAAAATCTAATAAATGAACTAGAATCATATCGATATAAAGAAAAAAGACACGGCTCAAACGAACCCGAAGACCCAATCAAAGAAAACGACCACGCTTGCGACTCAATCAGATATGCTCTTTATAACATTCAACCAATATCTTATGGTGAAGATGAAAACTTCTCACTCTACAAAACATCCTACAAATAGTGGTATGTTATAATAACAAATATATGGCAATATCTAAGAAAAACAAATCAGCAATAGAAGAAATGGCATTAAGAATTGTTGATGAGGAACGAAGTAATTGGGAAGACGCAATCTGTTACGTTACTGAAGACGTTGGATTCAAAATGCGTGCAATGATTAGAACCTTTAGAAAGAACTACTGGGGAGTATTTGATAGTCCAACAGACCCAAACACAGGATTAGATAAGTTCTGGTTTCACTTAGCAATGAAGACGGTGGAAGATATTGTAAAGAATATTGATATTGATTCTAAAGACGTTAACTACAGAGCTAAGAATCCAGATGGACAAGAAATAACTGAGGTTGTTCGAGCTTGGGTAAAAGAATGGCTAGATAAAAACTATTTTGGAGAAACTCTTGATGAAACAGAGCGACAAGCATGTATTGACGGAACTGTTGTTTGGAAAACATGGTTAAACGGAAAGAAAATTGAAAGACGAACAGTTGACCTACTGCACGTTTACATAAACCCCGTAGAAGATAATATTCAATCAGCTTATAGATTTACCGAACGAGGAATAATGACACCAAGTCAAATAGCTGGAATGACAGGTTGGATGAACACAGGAGAAATAAAGGGTTCACAAGGTTTAGACTTCAACGATTCTGAAAGAATGTCGGCAAACGCAATGCCAACAACAGGAAGTTTTGCAGACGTTTGGGAAATGTGGGGAAAGATTCCAGAAAGCTTAATTACAGGTAAGGCAAAAGACACTAAAGAAATTGACGGACACATAATTGTTTCTGGTCTTGAATCTGGAGATAGGAGAGTTCACCTAATCGAAAAGAACAACAACCAAGACGTTGATGGAAATATAATCAAACCATATGAAGAACTAAGATTGGTAAAAGTATCTGGGCGATGGTATGGACTTGGATTTATTGAGAGACTACTTGCTCTTCAAGAATACCTAAACGCAACAATGAACATGAGAATAAACAAGGCGAGAGTTTCTCAACTTGGATTATTTAAGATACGAAAGGGTGCTGGAATCACACCACAAATGTTGGCGAATCTACCATCAAATGGAGTTGTATCTCTAACAAACATGGCAGACCTTGAGCCGATGATGATTCCACCAGTAGACGGAAGCTCATATAAAGATGAGGAAGTTATTAAAGAGTGGGCGTCTGGAGTTACTCAAGCATACCCAGCCTCAACAGGTGAAGAAACCCCAGCATCTAAATCAGCCACAGCGGTTGCGGTTGAATCTTCTGGTTCTAAGTCTGCTTATGTTATGTCAAAGAACGCCATTAACTCATTTATTGAGCGATGGTCTGACAGACAACTTCTACCAAAACTTGCTAAGGTAATGCCTAAAGATGAACTACTAAGAATAATGTCTGACGATGGAAAGTTTAAAGAGATAACAGAACGAGTTGTTAAGTATTACGCTCACGAAAACATGAAAGAGGGTAAATTCCCTAATTCTGAACAAGAAATGATGGTTGCTATTGATAACGCAAGAGAAGCACTTCTTAAAAAGGATGGATTATTCTTCAAACTTGTTCAAGATATTGTCGCAAAGAATATTGACACTAAAGTATACGCAACTAATGAATCAATGAACCCAGGTGTTGTTATTGCAAACCTACTTCAAACACTACAAATTGCCCCAGAGTATAAGGAACCAATAGTTAAAGAAGTATTTAACTTAATGGGAATAAACATACCAAATCTTCCAAAGATTCAACCAAACCCAGAAGAAAATATTTCGCAAGCACCAATGGCGATGCCAACAGAACAAGGAGTGTTACAAGACTCATTGACTTAATGTGATATAATATGAATAAACTAGACAAAGAAACTTCTACAATCGTAAGAACAGAAAAAACAGTAGAGGAATTGATGAAGCACGATGGCTGGAAAATCGTTGATGAACTGTATAAAAGTAAAATAAAAGACCTTGAAAGCATACTGAACGTTTCAGGTACAACAGCAGAACAAGTTTCAATCGATGTAAAATCCAGAGTAATAGCAATGAACTACTTGGTTGATTTCATGACTGAAATACAGGGAATGGCTCAAAATAGTCAATTCACAAATCAAGAAGTAAAAAGAGAAGCCTTGATATTTAGGAAGTAGTTTATCTCCAGCACGCCTTAGCTGGGGGTAAAACCCCTATTATAAGTAAGCACATTTAAAATATGTACGATGAAAATCAAGAGTTAATTAACGATAACGACCTAATTGGTGATGCTAGCAACGACAACGTTGAATCATCAATCTCAGAATCGTCTGACTCTCAACCTACCCAAGCACAAGTTGAGAATCTTTCGTTAGATGAACTCAATAGGTATTTGGGTAAAAACTACCCAAACAAGGATTCAGCTTTAAAGTCATTAAAAGATACTTTTAGCTATGTGGGTAAAAAGAAAGAAACTGTTGTCAAAGAGGCTTTCGATGAAAACAAGTTTATTTCAAGGGAACAATACGAAGAAGACATGTTCTTCTCTCGTAACCCAGAATACACAACTCCTGAAATGAAAGAGATTATTAAATCAATGGCAAAAGCTGACGGCATTAGACCATCAGATGTTGTTGAAAAAGACTCATTCAAAAAAGTGTTTGGGGCGGTTAAGGGATATTCAGAATCACAGAACTTAAAGTCTGTGCTTGAAACAAATCCACGTATAGCTCAAACAAAATCATTACTGAAAGAAGCCCAAGAAGCAAAAATGTCTGGTAACAAAGTGTTAGCAGAAGAACTTGCAACTAAAGCGGTGATGGATGCGTACGAGATGTAAGCGGTACATTAAAACTTAACATTATGGCATTAACAAACTCATATCTTACTTACGGAGATACATCACGAAAGGAAGATGTTGTACTAAACTCAATCGAAACATTGACAGCGGAAGAAAACTTCCTGTTGACAACTCTTGGTAAAACAGAAGCGATTGACACAGTTCACTCTTACCTAACTGATTCATTACAAACACCAGCGTCTGGAGCGGTAGCAATGGGAACTGATTTCACACCTAACGCACTTACTCAACCAGCTCGACTTACAAACATTGTTGAAGAAATGGAGCAAACTATTCTTGTATCACGACCACAAGAAAAAGTTCAGCACTACCACGGACAAAACGAAACACAAAGACAAACAACAAAGGCTCTTAAAGACTGGGGTAACTCAGCAGAATACGACCTTCTACGTTCAACTTTGGTTTCTGGAGTTTCTGGAACAACTGCAAAAATGAATGGAGTTATCGCTGCGATTTCTAAATCAACAAACACAACTGCACACACATCTGGAACAGTATTTTCTGCAACAATCCTAGACGGACTTATGCAAGCAAACTGGGAAAACTCAAATGGCGATGTAGCAACTGACCTTGTTGTTGGAGGAGTAATGCGAAGAGTAGTTGACAACTTTGTACAAAAGTCAAACATCGTAGTTAATAACCCGTCTTCTGTGTCTAACATTGTAAAGACAGTTACAACTTACGAAACGGCTTTTGGAACAATTTCAATCAACCTACACCGATACATTCAAGAATCTGGTGATGCGACAGGAAGAGTTCTAGCAATTCGACCTGACAAACTAAAGATTGCTTACCTAGACAGACCAATGATTAAAGATTTGGCTGAAGGTGGAGCATACACAAAGAAAGCTGTTTATGGTTCTTGTACTCTAGAAGTACGAAACCAAGATTCAAACTTCTTTGCATCTGGATTCCTAAAATCTGCGTAATCTTCGTACAATAAGATTGTTTATCGCCCCTGCTGTTCAGTATGGCTTGGGCGATACATACTGAAAATAATCTATGAATACAACCAAAAATAAAATAAAGAACGTTGTTAAACTATATTCGGAAATGTTTAGTGAAGAATACAAACAATTCCAAAAGGAATCAGACGAAAGAAGAAGACTTGTACGAGATGAATTTGCCACAATTAAAGATACACAATACATTCAAAGGGCATTATTCTCAATCCCTGAAAAGTTACACGTGGCACTAATTAAAAACCTAACAGATGAAGAACTAAAATACTGGAAGACAAAAGAGTGTGCTAGATGGTTCGCTAAAACATTCCCAGTATTTACTCTTCCTAAAAAAATATAATGAAAGTAGCACTAAGTCTGATTGTAAAAGGAACAGATGAGGAAGCAATACTACTAGACAGATGTCTGGAGAGTGTATCTCCTTTTGTTGATGGAATATTTATAACCTCGACGCATAAAAAGGGTGACAAACCAAACGAATCAGTTGCTAAGATTGCAAAACTATACAACGCAAACCTTTCTACTTTTGAATGGGTAAATGACTTTGCCAAAGCGAGAAACTTTAACTTCTCACAAGTAACAAAAGACTTTGATTACATTATGTGGTGCGATGCCGATGATGTGTTCAGAGGACTTGAGAAACTAAAACCAACCCTAGAAGAAAATAAAACAGTTGACGTGTTTGCTTTCTGGTATTTGTATGATTTTGATGAATTTAAGAATCCGACAGTTGTACACAAGAAAAGCCAGCTGGTAAAAAACAATGACTGTGTATATTGGGAAGGCTCACTACACGAAGACTTCGTAGCTAACAGAGAACTTAACACTAAGTTTATCGAGGGTATAGAACGATTACACTTAACAACACAAGAAAGATTTGAAGTTGCTAAAGGAAGAAACATAGAAGTTGCACAACACCACACAGAGGAAAAGCCAGAAGACCCACGCTCTTGGTGGAATCTTGCCAACTCCTATTTTGGAGCTGGAGAATATACTAAAGCTAAAGAATGTTTTGATAAGTTCTATAAAATGTCTCAATCGGAAGATGAAAAGTATTTAGTTAGACTAAGACTTGCACAGATTGAAAAGAGTTTAGGAAACCATGATGACGCCGTACTAAACCTGCAAATAGCAATCGGAATGAAGCCAGAGATACCTGATTCATATCTACAAATGGGTCAAATGTATTCTGATTTTAACCTGCTTGATAAGGCTGAGAAGTTCTTACTACTTGGATTAAAAATGAAGCCACAGTATCACGGGATTATTGTGTATAACCCACGAGACTATGACTACAATCCAATGATGCAATTAGCACAGGTTTACTTCAAGAAGAATAGACCAGACCTTGCTCTTAAAATGCTTAAGGGGTGTCTCGCAATCGTACCAGAAAGCGACTACATAAAAGGACTTGTAAAAGAAATGGAAAAAGAACAAACACGAGTGGAGGAAGTGGTTAAACTTGCTATCAAATTAGACACAATAAAGGATAAGGTTAAACTTAAAAAGGCACTAGACAAGATACCTAAAGACCTACAATCACACCCAAAGATAAACCAAATCAGAAACCAAAACTTTATTAAGGAAACTTCAACAGGTAAAGATATTGCATACTTCTGTGGATTTACAGACCATGTTTGGAATCCTGAAATATTCAAGACAAAAGGCTTTGGTGGTTCAGAGGAGGCGGTGGTTAATCTGTCTAAGGAGTGGGCTAAACGGGGCTATAACGTAACTGTATACAATAACTGTGGTACGGAAGAGATGACTGCTGACGGGGTTAAGTACAAACCATTCTGGACATTCAACTCAAAGGATAAGTGGGACTACTTAATTCTTTGGAGACACCCACGCATGCTTGATTACGAAGTAAATGCTACAAATGTTTACGTTGATATGCACGACGTCGTACCGAAAGGAGAGTTTACAGAATCACGACTCGCTAAGGCCAAGAAGATTCTATTTAAAACAAACTTCCACAGAAACCTATTTCCAAACATACCAGATGATAAATGTGAAATAATACCAAACGGAATGGACTTTGAATTGTTCAATCAAGACGTTAAGAAAGACCAATACTTGCTTGTAAACACTTCTTCACCTGATAGGTCAATGGATGTTATGCCCAAACTATTCAAGATGATTAAGGAACGTGTACCCAACGCTAAAATGAAATGGTCATATGGCTGGGATGTGTTTGATTCTGCTCACGGAGATAATAAAGTTATGATGGCGTGGAGACATAAACTACAAAAAGAAATTGACGAAGCTGGTATTGAATCACTTGGTAAAATACCACAATCAGAATGTGCTAAACTTTACCTAGAGGGAAATGTTCTAGCCTATCCATCAGAGTTTGCCGAGATTGATTGTATCTCTGTTAAGAAGGCACAGGCTTGCGGAGCTATTCCAGTAACAACAGACTTCGGAGCATTTAATGAAAGTGTGCAGTTCGGGGTAAAAATACACTCAGATAAAACAAATGAAACTTGGGCTAAGGATTATCAAATGAGTTTCGGGCTTGAAGATGAAACTAAACAAAAGGAATGGGTTGAAGCGGTGGTTAAATTATTAGAAACCCCTATTGAGAATCGTGATGAAATGAAAGAATGGACAAAGAAATTCTCTTGGGACTTAATATCAAATAAATGGTTATGTCAATAGCATCAAAATACGAAGATATGGGTGTAGACCCATTACTAGCAACAGAACTTATGGATTTACTCGGAATATATCCAGATGATTTTATAGACCAAAGAAGATTCGAGAAGTTTAAAGACGTTGCAAGATATATTGGTAAGTTTGAAAACTATCAGTATATGATTAAGAAACTAACATTGGCAAAGAATGTGGACAAGTTAACCCATATCTGGGAATGGTGCGAGTTGTCTAAGCAAAAAGCTGACGCAGATAGTCAAATAGATTCTGTATCGCTTGAAGATTCTGAAATGACTGGAATGGTAAACAATCGAGAGGGAATGGAAAAACTATCTAAGATACAAAACCTATTAAAGGAAAACATAAACAAGTCTTCTAAGTTAGACGAGGAGATGAAGCTATATGGCTAAGATTGCGTTTGTGTGGCAAGGGATAGACGGAAGATATGGACACTGGCAAGATGGCCTGTGGCTTGCCATGAAGCACTTAGAGAAAGAATTTGAGGTAACATATCATGACATATATGAAGACATACCCGAGGATTCAATCGTATTGTATTGGGAAGCACCTTGTACAATTAACGGAGAGTTTGGAGCTAACTATAAACGAATACAGAACCTACCAAACAAAAAGATTTTACTCTTTGCTGGTGGTCCCATTAAAAAAGAATGGGTTGATGGTTTTGATATGGTATGTGTAGAGAGTAAGTTAAACAAAGATGAGTTCGACGCTATCGGTGTTCCGAACATAACAGCGTTTGGAATCAATGACGAGATATTCAAACCACTTAACTTGCCTAAGAAATACAAAGCAATCCATCAAGGAACTTCTGCTAGTTGGAAAAGACAATGGCTTATGGCAGAGGCATTTAGAGAGGGTGCGTTGCTCGTTGGAAGATACCAAGAATCAGACCCAAGACCGTTTGACGATTCTCGCAAGCTGGGAGCTACAATACTAGACGAAAAACCATACCCAGAAATTGCTAAGTTAATAAACGAATCAGAAGTGTTAGCACAAACATCAGAGTATTGGGGTGGTGGTCAACGTGCAACCTTAGAAGCTATGGCTTGTGGTGTTCCAGTAATCTGTATGACAGATAGTCCAAAGAATCGTGAGTATGTAGAAGAGAGTGGAGCTGGCTTAATTTGTGAACCAGACGCTAATAGTATAAGACGTGCGTACGATGAAATTATGACATGGACAGATGAAGAAAAAATGCGAGGTGTAGAGTATGTAAAAAATAAATGGACAGGTAAACATTATTCAGAGAATTTAAAGAAAGCAATTTATGCCATCAACTCCTAAAGACCACTTCCAATATACGATTCAAGAATGGAGTAACGACCCATTTAAGGAAATCCTAAACAAGGTTAAAGACATTAAAGTTGTCTATGATATTGGTGCAAACTCTGGCGGGTTTTCATTCCTACTTGATTCACTTTTTGATGATTTAGATATTTACTGCTTTGAACCAGTTGGAAGAAACTTTGATGAACTTAAAAAGAATATGCCGAACGCCAAATGCCTAAAGTACGGAATCTATTATGGAGAAAGAGAATCAAGAATACTTTGGCGAGGGGAGAATTGTGGTGCCTTCTTTGTTGAACATGTTAATTCTGGTGAACCAAGAGTTGACATTGGGGAAAGGGTTGAACTTAGGGAATTAGAAGAACTAAAACTTCCGAAACCAGACCTAATTAAGATTGACATTGAGGGGGCAGAAGAAAATGTAATACCAAACTCTAAGATAATTAAAGATACTAAATACTTAATTATTGAATGGCATCCAGACCACGTTCCAGTATTAGACTTCTTTAAAGAACACCTACCCAAACATAAGATTATTCACAATATAGAAAACAGACAATTTCTTTTATGCCTAGAATCAGCGTAATCACCCCGTCGATACGCCCAGAGGGACTTAAAATCGTTCAAGAATGTTTAAAGAATCAAACATTTACTGATTTTGAATGGCTTGTTGAGGTTGGATTAGGGAACAAACATGATTTAAACAATGCTTTTAATAAAATGCTCAAACGTGCAAGTGGTGAACTCATAGTTTTCTACCAAGATTACATAAAAATAGAGAATGACGGATTGGAAAAGTTTTGGAATGAGTATCAAAAGGATAAAAACTATCTAATAACCGCACCCGTTGGAAAATCAGATGACTATACTAACCCAAAGTACGATTGGAGGGCTTTTAAATACGAAGATATAGGCTTTCAGGGGTGGGAAATAGACTGGGGAGCTTGTCCAAAATCAATTCTCTTTGAGATTGGTGGATTTAATGAAGAACTAGATAAATACTGGTCGTTTGATAACGTAGACGTTGCATATAGAGCTTTAAAGCACGGGTATAAGTTTAAATGTATTGACAATAAGTCAGTCGCCAAAGACCACGACAAAACAGAAAAGCACCCATTTAGAGAATTGTTTAACCCTAAACATAATAACGAGATGCTATCAAACATTGACAAAGGGAACCACAAAAAGTGGATATGATATAATGGGTATACAAAGCGGATTAACCTTACTTTGTTTTCTCTCTCATGGTTAGAATAACGAAGGCAATTATTCTAGTCATTAGAAACAAAATAAAATGACTATTGGAAACATATCAAGTTTAATAACTTTTCTCACTAACGCAGACACAACTGCTTACACAAATGCAAATCGTTTACTAAATATAAACGACCATCTTAATCGTATTCAAACAACAATTCTACGCTCACAAGATGAGTGGGATTTTGATGATAAAAACAACACAGACCTACCGATTCTCACAGCGGATATAGTCGCCAATCAACAATATTACACACTTCCAACAGGAATGATTGACATGAAAAGACTGGAAATGTCTTTTGATGGGGTTACTTTCTATAAGGCGATGCCACTTGATATAAACGAAAGACAAACCGACACAAGCAACCTAAGCGATTTCTCTCAAAATCAGCCGTATTACGATATGGTTTCAAGTGATACGTTCACACTATACCCAATACCAACAGCTAACGTAACTGGTGGACTTAAAATCTGGGTTTCAAGAACGCCAGTAGAATTTACATCAGCTGAACTTACAACTGGAACAAAAGAACCTGGATTTGAATCACTATTTCACCAAATGTTAGCTTATGGCTCAGCAATGGATTTCTGTATGGCTAGAGGTCTTCCACAATATTCAACAATCAAATCAGCTTACGATGAAATGTCTCAATCCCTTTCAAATCATTACGGAGATAAACAAGAGGACAGGCTAATGAGTATTAGAAGCAATCCAGTAAATTACAAATAATATGTCAACTAGCTGGGATTCATTTACAAAACCTGGGGCTGGTTGGGAATATGACCAAGATGGCTATATATACGACCAAGCCCTCGACCCAAACACTGGAGCAATTATTTATTATGATTCAGCGGGAGAAGCAACCCAATGGACAGCAATTAACAAACCTTAATATATGAGTACGAATTTCCCAACATCACTTGATGCACTAACAAACCCAACTTCGACAGATAGGGTTTCTACTGTTGGACACGCATCACAACACGCAAACATTAACGATGCAGTCGAAGCACTTCAATCAAAGGTTGGGGTAAACTCATCTGCTGTTACTAGTTCACTTGATTACAAGGTAACAAACACAGCGTCTATTGACCCTGGACACAAACACACGACAGGTTCCCTATCTGTTTCTGGTTTAACAGCAAGTCAACTTCTTAGGGTAAACTCTGGTGGTACTGCAATAGAATCATCTGGAAAAACAGTCCCAACAGGAGATATAGTTGGTACATCTGACACACAGGCATTAACAGGAAAAACAATAGACGGAGATTTGAACACGGTTCAAGATTTAACAGCTAGTGCAGTATTCAAAACTGGAACAGCTGTTCCTATCGCCAATGGTGGAACAGGACAAACATCGCAAACGTCAGCCTTTGATGCCCTTGCCCCAACAACTACTAAAGGAGACATAATTGTTTCAAATGGAACAGATAATATTCGTGTTGCGGTTGGCTCTAATGACCAAGTTCTTACAGCAGACTCGACACAGGCGTCGGGGGTAAAATGGGCGTCAGCTGGAACAAACGGATATTGGGACTTCGCAGAACAACTAGCAACCGACTATACAGTTACCAACAATGTAACACTTCAAACTGTTACAGGGTTCACTTTTGCTGCTGGGGCAAGTGATATATGGGAAATAGAAATCATTGGTGCGACATATACAAACTCCACAACTGGAGATATTATAGCCAATCTTGTAACAACAGGAACATGGATTGTAGATGGTTCTTACTATGAAGCACTTTACTATGGCCCGACTTCTACATTGGTTAATACAAGTAGAGTGGCGATAAGTTCAACAACAGGAGTTCTGGGGGCATCAACAGTTGTAAATAACGGAGATATTGCGACACCACGTTCGTTTATGCTTAAGTGTCTAGTTATTATGTCTGGTGCTGGTAACATTAACTTCCAAATTGCAAACGCATCTGCTGGTTCGGGAAGAGATAGTACATTAAAGGCTGGCTCTTACATGTTTGCTCGAAAACTATCAATATAATATGAACAAAGATGGCTCAATTACAATAGATTCAAATGATTTTATTAAAGGTATATCTGATTCAAGATACACTGGTATTGAGCATATGCGAAACCTTGACCCGTTTACAAAAATAGGGCTATTGCGAATTTCATATAAATTAGACGCAGAATCAAACGCACCATCAACAGCCCTATTAAAGTTTTCAGCAATAAACCCAAGAACTGGGGATATATTCTTCGCACCAGATGAAAGTTCGGATTCTATCTATAAAAGAACTGGAAGTAATTCATGGACAACAATAAGTGGTGCAACATCTGGAACGGCTCGTGGTTTAGTGATTGGTAATGATTATCTTTTTAGAGTAAGAAACTCTGGTGGAAATACCATTGTTGATAGATACGGCCCGCTATCCTCATCACCATCTTGGTCAAACTCTTGGGGAACACTCAGAACAAGCGATACGGCAACCTATGTGCCGTCAATTTATGGACAAGATGGAATTATTTATTTCGGAATTAACAACGACGTTGCATCAATTTCAGACGTAACCTCGGCGGGAAGTATAAATAGTTCAGCCCTAGATATTCCAGACGGATATGTAATCCAATCTTTTACGGAGTTAGGTATAAATCTAATGGTTGGGGCATCGATGGGCGACTCTGTTTCTTCAATCGGAGATATATTCCCATGGGATAGAACATCATCATCATTTAGCCTACCAATTCAAACTGGATTACAAGGTATTCCGATGATGTATACAAAAAACAATCTTATTTATGCAATCGGTGGAAGATTCGGACAAATGTTCGTAACCAATAGCTCATCGGTCGAACAAAGAATTAAATTGTCTAACTACACAATGAATCCAGAAGTTAGATTTGTAACAAATGAAGATGCAATAGACGCTCACAACTCTGGTTTAATTATCGGGTTATCAAAAACAGCGGGAACAGAAAATGGCCCAGCGGGTGTGTGGGTTGTAAACGATAATACCGTAACACTTCAAACACTATCAATCGGGGATTCAAATGATTCTGACGGGTGCGAAATTGGGTGTGTTGTATCACTAAGTGATTTCTCGTACCTTGTAACATGGAAAGATAATACAGGAAGTGATACTTACGGAGTTGACGTTGTAGATACGGGTCGAAGAGTTTCATCATACGGAGCATATCTTGATTCAAGAATGTATCAAGTTGGAACAAAACTATCTCCTAAAACATTTCAAAAGCTTTTAATAAAATTTGCTTCTCCATTAGCATCATCACAAGGTATTAAGGTTTCTTACAGATTAAATTCAAGTGATTCATACACAGAAATAGAAACTTTTGCTTATGGCTCTGGGACTGGGGCAGATAACGATAACCTCGGTGGTATAATGAGTATAGATTTTTCACCACTTAATATCCCAGCAACTGAAAGTATTCAATTTAGAATTGCATTAACAACAAATACATCTAATGACGCCACACCTGAATTAGAATATTTAATTATAAAATAATATGGAACTAGATAAGCTACAAACAACACCATACCACACACACAACGGAGTTGATTCACCTCGACTTGATTTTGAATTAACTGAT
This sequence comes from uncultured Candidatus Saccharibacteria bacterium, assembly GCA_964369095.1. GTDB lineage: Bacteria > Patescibacteriota > Minisyncoccia > Phycocordibacterales > UBA9973 > UBA4124. The sequence continues at coordinate 34,689 of CAYJDV010000002.1, forward strand.
TTATTAACGCCAATTTCATCGCCAGCAAGCCCAGCGGGTGGGGTAACGGTTGATTCACAAGCTAGAACTGCAATTGTTGATATTATTACTAAACTACAAACAGTAGGTATCTTCTTATAATATGGCCTTTCAAGGAACAATAGAAAATCTAAATAAATCAACAACATCAGGAAGAAGAATAAAACCATCTCCTAAAAGTGTTGGCACACCATTCATAGACAATGGCTCATTCAATATAAAAGTCCCTAGAGAAATTCCATCTCAAGTTCTTGGTTCAGACGTATCAATGGGAGACCTTTCTTCACTTTTTAATCAATACAAAACAAGTCAACAAGCCATCTCAGATAAACTACTTACAGCGTCAGCACCAAGCACGGCAGAAACAAACGCAAGAAACGCACTAATCAATTTCGACCAATCATACCGACAGGGAATGGATAAAATCGAAAACAAACCTATCGCTATGGAATTTGTAACTGGTCAGCAAGCAGCACTTGAAAGACAAGCTGGAATAACTCGACAAGGATTGGCAGAAACTTACTCAGCTCTTTCGGAAGATAGAAAGGCACAAGTTGATTCACTTGAAAATCAATGGAGCAGACTATCTGACATATTTAAAACTGGTGTAGACACAATTAAAACACAAAAAGAATTTGACAGACTAGATAAGGAGGCACAAAAACTTGATACAAGCATCATAACTCTTGATAACGGGTCAACAATGCTAATTGATAACCAAACAGGAAAGGTTGTAAAAGACTTTGGTGGAATTAAGCCAGTCAGTGGTTCATCTGGTGTTGCGGGACAAAATTTAGCTGGATACAGAGAGCAATCTGCAACAAATGTTTTGAATTATGTTGATACTGCACTTAGTCAAATTAAATTAGGAACAGCTGGATTTGGAACAGACACGCTTTCTAAATTCGGTGGAACTGGAGCAAAGAATCTTCGAGCGACACTAGAAACAGTAAAGGGCAACATTGGATTCGAGGCACTTCAAGCAATGAGAGAAGCTTCAAAAACAGGTGGAGCATTGGGTTCTATCGCCGTTCAAGAATTAACTGCATTACAATCTGTTTTGGGTTCTCTTGATGCAAGCCAATCACGCTCACAACTAAGACAAAATCTTGAGAACATTAAGGCTCACTATGCAAATGCAATGAAGGCCCTTAACCAAGCAGACCAAACAATATCACAACCAAACGAAAATGACCCGCTAGGACTTTTTAACTAACATGGATAAAACAACTCAACCAAAAGAAACAATGGAACAATTTGGTGCAAGAATACGGGGTAAATACCCAGAGTATTTAAAGTATTCAAACAAAGAAATTGCACAAAAAATGATTGTTAAATATCCACAGTATGCAACCAATGTTTCTGACATAGAGCAACCAAAACAAGAAAGCTTTTTAACAAAAGCGGGAAAAACTGTTGCTGGATTTTTTACTGGGGAAACACAAAAACTCGGAAAAACTCTTGGGCAAATCGGTGCAACAGAAGACGTTACTCAATCACTTAATAAATCAGAACAATTAGCTGGTGGAGTTGAAGCTAATCTTATTAAACAAATACGACTTGCAAAATCACAAGGAAGAGATACTTCAAAATTAGAAAAAGAATTGGTTAGTATTTCTGGAAGACAAAGACCTGGTCAATTAACAAAAGAAATTATCCCTGGTGCATTAAAATCGAATCGCCAAGTAATAGGAGAGGTTGTTGGAACTGCGACAGAAGCCCTACAGGGTGGTGCCATTAGTGGAACACGTGGTCTTGGGTTGGCTAAAATCGCTCCAACAGCAGAAAAAGCGGCAATATCAAAAGCTCAATATTTAGCAAAACCACTTTCTGGAAGACTAAAACAAATCGGAACTGAAACAGTTAAAGATATTGCATCTATTCTTCCGTTTGGTTACTCATACGACGTTGCTCAAAATTTACAAAACGACAAAACGGGAATGGAGGCATTTAAACCAGGAATGGCGACCATCATGTCAACAGTTATTCCACTTGGATTGGGAACGATACGAGCAGGAAGACAAATAACCGCAGACACTCTTTCAAACGTGGTTGCACCAAACCTTTCAGGTGTTCAGGCGGAAGCGTACAAAAGATTACGAACTGGAGATGTTGATTTTAAAAATGCACCAACTCCACAAAAGGCACTAGAAGACGCTCGAATATCAGCGACAGCTTTTAAACAAGCTGTTCAAGAAGAATTTGGGGAAGGTCAGGAAAAACTAATTACAGAAATGACTGGAAAAAGAATTGGAATAACCGAGAGTGAAAAAGTAAAACTACAAAAAATTGCAGAAAGATTTGGGTTTTCTGACAGACTACCTCAAAACCCACAAAACATGTCAGTAAAAGAAACAATGGATTTAGTAAAGGAAATTAACTCGATTAAACCAATTTCACAACTAGATGACCCATTAATAATGAATCTGAAACTATCATTGATGGATATTAAAAAATCTATCATGGAAAGAGCTGGCTCAAACGAGGGATTCACAAATAAGTTTTCAACTATATATAAAAACTATTCAACTAAACAAAAGATGTTGAAAGATATACAAAGTGTTATAGGCAAGATTGGAACATCTCAAAATGGAACAAGACTAGCTCTAAACCCAACACAAACACAAACCGCAACATCTCGACTACAAAGAATTTTCCAAGAAAATGGAACAGAATATTTAAAGGCGATTAAACAACTTGAATTAGAGACTGGAGAAAATATTTTAGATAAAGTTGCGGCTTCTCAGCTTGCGAATATATTACCAAAGACACTAAGAACAGCCCCAGCGGGATTGGGGGGAATAATGAACGACGTTGTTTCGGCGGTAACTATCCCATTGTCATCACCAAGATTTTCAGCATTTCTAATATCTCAAATTGGGGGTTATGGTCGTGGGGCAGTAACAAAATTACTAAATGCTAATCCTAAAATACGAAAAGCTATCTATGATGCGGTTCATAAAGAGAATATGAAGTTCTCAGACGCAGTTGAACTTTACGCCATAGACTACATAAAAAACCCAAAGATGGGTGCATCTATTCAAGACGTAAGTAAAAATCAGTTAAATAACCAAAATATAAGTGCCAATAATGGTAAAATAACCCAAACAAACACTAAAATTCCAACAAATATTGCCATAGATACAAACTCTACAACTAATACTATTAAAAGTCAAGCCTACAAAGGAGAGAAAGACCTCACAACAAAAATCCTCAAAGACCTAGAGGGAAAAACTACTGTATCTAAACAGTATATTCTTGACGCTACAAACAGAGGTGAACTTAAACAAGTAGAACGAGATATAACACGACAAGTGCTAGAGGATATGACAAGAAACAAAGAACCTTTAATATCAATTCCTCAAATTAAAAGTAAATACCCGAAACTTGAATTTGGAATATATGAAAATCCTAGTGAAATAACTTTAAGTAAAATTGTTGTGCCAAAAGCAGAACGAGGTGGTGGAGTAGGTACTTCTGCTATGAATGACTTAGTCAAGTATGCTGACCAAAGTGGTAAAAAGATAGTATTAACACCATCTACTGATTACGGAGGCAGTAGTGTTTCAAGACTGAAAGACTTTTATAAGAAGTTTGGCTTTGTTGAAAACGCTGGAAAAAATAAAGATTTCTCTACAAGAGAGTCTATGTTTAGATTGCCTCAAAAGACATATTCTTCCGACACCATAAACGTCAAAGAATTTGCTGATAAAGTAAAGAGTGAATTGTTGCCTTTGGAAGCAAAAACAAGTGGGTCATCGATACAAAGAAATAAAACATCAGAAGATTATTTAATGACTCCACGATACGAAAATATCTCACTTCCAAGTGAATTGAGAGGCAAAATAAAAGACTATCGAGAAAGAATATACAACTCTCCGATTGAAACTAGTGCAGGTAAAACCCACTTCGGTTCAAATGCAAGAGATACAGCTAAAAACTACTTCGGTCACACCCGTATAGAAGACATGGCAGACAATAAAACTCGTAGAGTAATTGAAGTACAGAGTGATTTGTATCAGAAGGGGAATTTGGAGAAGGAGGGAGATAATTTCTCAAAAGAAAATCTAAAGAAACTAGGAAGTGATACTGGACTTGGTGTATTCAACAAAAGTGACCCATTTAATTACAAAAAAATGGATATTTCAACATTGAAAGTTGGGGATATTGTCGGAGAAAAATATGGCAAACAGTACAAGGTGAATAAAATACTAAATGACAGTGATATAAAAGTGCAAGAACTTTATCGTGGAAATGGTGTAAAAGAATTTGATTTTAAGAAATACACTGTAGCACCTGAAGAATATCAATTAAATACAAAAGTCGGTGGAGATGCCAATCAAAGAAGTATACAAGCAAGTAGCTACCAAAATAAAATAAGTCAGAGAGAACAAGAAATATCTAAACTCCAACAATACAACGACCCTACAGCTCACTTCCGTATGGTACGAGAAGAAATAAAGAAAGCTAGTCAAGATGGTAAAACAAAACTCCAATTCCC
>CAYJDV010000003.1:0-8667 GCA_964369095.1 uncultured Candidatus Saccharibacteria bacterium
CAAGGAGGTACGTTAGACCACTCCGACACGTCTCCATATATACATTATATATGTATGGTTTTCACTGTAGCATAGCGACAGAGCTTTTTCCATATTATACTTTCAGCATTACTATTAAATAATATTTTTATGGAAGTACATTTTTTACCGATACTGGTTTGTGCGATTATATCTTTGATACTTGGAAGTCTCTGGTACGGACCACTCTTTGGAAAGACCTGGATGCGACTTATGAAGGTCGATGAAGATTGCATGTCTGACCCGATCAAAAGAAAAGCGACACAAAAACAAGCTATGCCGTTATATATCTTGCAGTTTGTATTATCACTCGTTCAGATATGGGTACTCGCCAACTTCATCGTTTCTGGCGCAACGTCTTCTGGTATGGTTACTAGTATTTGGATCTTTATCGGATTCATCTTACCGATGGCGGCACAAGGCTCTATGTGGAACAATGATACAAAGAAAGACAACTGGACTCGATTCTTCATCGTCGCAGGTTTCAATCTTGTTCTCTTTATTCTCCTGGGTATCATCCTCAGTCGTTGGATATAAATTAAATAAAAATAAAAAGCACCAAATCAATTGGTGCTTTTTTAATTAAATAGAAAGAGCGATAAGTATTAAGAACATTCCTCCATCAAAAAAGTTTTTTCCTATTTTAACTTTACTGAATTCCAATAAGAAAAACACAGAAGTTACCAGCGATGAAAGTCCTAAGATATAAAGATCATAAGAAATCCCGTGAAGATGTGACTTTATTGATAGAGAAAGGATTCCTCCAATACTGATACAAACTCCAGCGAATATTACCGCTGACCTTTCTGAAAAAATACCACTGGTCAGAAGAGTATTCTTATAGCCTTTGTCTATATCTTTGTCTTCAATATCTTTCAAAGTCTCTCTACCAAATATGACTGTAAAAACAGTCAAAGCAAAAAGATTTATCTTTAAAGATGAATCTAACCCACTAGCAAGAAAAAGTGGTGATGCTGAAAGTAAGGCTACTGTTATGGTAGGTAGTAAAACTTTTTTTCTTAAAAAAGAATAAACGATACCGATACCGATACCGATAGTAAAAACTAACCAAACTCTCTGATTAGTAAATAAACAAAATATGGCAATTATTACAAGTGACCAACTTATTAATAGAAATATCTGCAAGAAATTTCTATTTTCGTAAGCAAAATTCTTACCTTTTTTTCTATCATTGTCACGATCAAAATAATCATTTTGCAACATGACAAGTCCTGTAATAATCAACAAGATAGTAACTAAAAACCAATCAGTATTTTGCCCAGAAAGCTTATATCCGATATGGACAAGAGAAGCAGCTGGAATACTTACACTCAGGCGAAAGCCTTTGATAAGCTGATAGAGTATATTCATGTTGTAAATTTTCAACACTATATATCTATTTAATAGAAAGTCAAAACCTGATATTAACTACTTCTCTTCCCGTGCATGAGCATCTCTACGGCGTGTTCCATGGATCCAGCATTGGTTATCTCTCCCCCATTAACAAAAAATATTTCATCTGCCTTGGCGATAGTGTGCAAGCGGTGTGCAATGATGACTCTGACAGTTTCTTTCGGTAGTTTGTCTAATACCTTTTGAAGTAATTCTTCGGTGATAGTGTCCACATTAGCAGTCGCCTCGTCGAGTATCAAGATTTCCGGTTTTCGTAGTACTGCCCGAACGAAAGCAATGAGTTGTCGCTGTCCGAGACTAATAGATTCTCCTCCAACAGAAACAGGAGTATCGAGTCCTTGTTCAAAACCAGAGAGGAGCTCTTCGAGACCTGATTCTTTTATGAGTTTTTTAGATTTTTGCAGATCATAATCTTGGTACAGGTTATTACCATAGAAAATATTTTCCCTCAGTGTTCCTCCGAAGAGAAATGGTTCTTGCAAAATAAATCCTATCTTTTTGGTCCTTTCTTCTTCGCTATATGTTCTGATGTCTTTACCATCTAGAAGCACTGTTCCTTGAGTTGGATCATAGAGACGTGCCATAAGAGATGCGGTGGTAGTCTTTCCTCCACCAGTTGGACCAACAAGCGCGTAGGTCTTACCTTTTTCAAGAGAGAAATTTATATCGTGTAGTACCAGTGGTCCATCTGGATATGCGAAGTCCACATCCTCAAATGCTAAAACTGATGCTTTTTCAATCTTCACATGACTTGCTCCTTCTATATGAAGCATGTCAGTATCAAGCTCAAGGATGGCATTGATGCGATCCCATCCAGCCATAGCAACCTGAAAACTATTCCAAGTGGTCGCGAGTTGTTGAAGTGGAAAATAAAAGTTAGTGGTATACGCCAGGAAACTAATCAAAAGACCGATGGTCAAAAATCCAGTAGTGATGAGATATATACCTAGTGAAAGAACTATAAGTTGCGCTATGTTTGAAGACAGACCATAGACCGGCATAAACAAGTTGTTAGCAATACCGGCTTTTGTAGCGGCATTGTAAGTAGTGTTATTAGCCTCTCCAAATCTTGTTCGGAAATAATCTCGACGGTTAAATGCCACGATGACCTTGAAGTTTGCGAGAGATTCTTGCACTTCCGCACTCAGACCTCCGACACTTTTTAAGTTATTGAGATTTCTTTTCTTGACCCACGGAGCCACAGCTCTAGTAAATATAAATACTACTACCGCCGGGATAAGTGCTATTAAGCCAAGCTTTGGATTAAGAGAGACAAGGAAAATACCAGCACCGAGCATGACTACGACATTACCAACAAGCTGAACAAGTTGTTGTGAGATCACCTGGTTGAGTTTGTCAGTGTCGTTGTTTATGCGAGAGATCAAATCACCTGCTTTATTTTGATTGAAAAATGCTATCGGTAATGACTGGACCTTAGTGAAGACAGCATTGCGAACGTTATACAGAGCTCGCTGACCCACAGTTCCCATCAGATTGGTCTGTAAGTAGTTAGTAATGAGAGCTCCAATATAAACAAGAAGCAAAATACCTGAGAATAACAACACTCCATGCATATCTTTCCCTACAATATATGTATCGATGATGTGACCGATGAGTATCGGAGCCAAAAGTGTCAAAGCAGAGTTGGCAATGATTGCGACAAAAGCATACGAGAGTTTCTTTTTCTCAGTTATCAAAAGTGGCCACAGTGAAGAAATCACGGAGATGATTCCACTTTTTCGCTCGCCGGCTATTGTGTTGGTGTTAAGTGCGTACTTCATAAGCGTTTGTTGATTGTTGCGAATTATATATTTGAACGTATTCAGGAGACTTATCCATTAGTTCTCTGTGAGTTCCTTGAGCCAAAAGCTCTCCTTCCATCAAAACAATGATGCTGTCGTAGTGCTCAACTGCAGCCAACTTTTGAGTAACAGAAACTAAAGTGAGACCAGGATAGTTTTTACTAATATTTTGCAAGATCGCTTTCTCTGTTTGTGTATCGACTCGAGCAGTGAAATCATCAAGAAGAAGTACTTTTGGATTCATCGATAACGCCCGAGCGAGCATGATGCGTTGTTTTTGTCCGCCAGAGAGACTTGTTCCACGCTCTGACACGACAGTGTCGATACCTTCCGGTAATGAAGAAATAAAATCACCTAGTTCAGCAGTTTCTACAGCACGAGACAACGCTTCTTCTGTAACTACAGTATTGAAAGCAATATTTTCTCTGATGCTCATATTGAACATACTACTATCTTGAAAGACGAGTCCGACTTGGTTATGGAAATTTTCTATTTCATATTCTGAGAGCTCATGACCGTCATACATAACCTTTCCACTTGTTGGGACGATCAGACCAGTCAAGGCATATAGAAGCTGACTCTTCCCTGCAGCAGTTGGACCGATGATTGCAGTTTTAGTCCCAGCTTCAATTTTGAAACTGACATCCTGCAATGCTGACTTTTCTCCATAAACTTGGTTAACATTTTGAAATTCAATATTTCCAGCAATAGCAGAAGCGATAGTGCCAGTTGGGATAACCTCTGGAGTATCGAGCACTCCTTGGATACGAGCATACGAAGCCGAAGCTTGGGCAATGATACTACTCATAAAACCAATGATGATGATAGGAAAGATCAGCATCGCTAGATAACTGTAGAAAGCTGTGAAATCCCCCAAACTCATCGATCCTCCGATGACAAACTTCCCTCCGAGCGCTACTATGGCGAGCGTAGCGAGTCCTGCAACAAAAGAAATGATAGGTATCAACGCTGCAAACATAGCCAAGATGGATAGTCCCACACTTCTGGCTTGAGTATTAACTTCCAAAAATTTCTGGTACTGAGAAGACTGAGCATTTACTACTCTGATGATCGCCGCACCCAAAATACTTTCACTGATAACCTTGTTGAGCTTGTCCACCACTTCTCTAGATCTAGTGAAAAGTACTTTTACTTTTGAAAAAATAAAAAAGAAAGTCAGGCCAATGATAGGAATAATAGACAGAACAAGTAGTCCAAGTTTCCAATTTATAGAAAGTAGTAAAACACTCACTCCTAAAATGATCACAATAGAAGAAACGATAGAAACAATAGCCATCGAAACAAACATCTTGATCGAGTCGATGTCGCTTGTCAGTGTTGTCAAAAGTTTTGATGGACCAATATTTTCAACATCGACGTAACGTAGACGAGAAATTTTGGCAGAGAGTTTGGTTCGAGTGTCTTTGGCTACTCGCTCTGAGGCAAATGTTTGAACGATACTTTGTAAATAGAAAAAGATAAATATAGCGATAGTTGCGATGGCGAATTGCCAGATCATCCTACTGATAACCAATGTCCCAGCTGTGTAACCATCGATACTCTTTGCAACGATACTTGGAATAAGAAGGTTCAAGGCGTTGGTTATAAGCGCAAGAGAGATCAAAAGCAATATCATTTTCTTATATGGTCCCAATATAGAAAAAACACTAGGACCTGTCGGGCCCTTGTGTTTTTTATCTATGTTTTCTGTTTTTGAGTTCTTTTTAACCATTACAGACTATTCTATTACTTTACAGTGCTAACACTGTTTTTACAAGAAATTACTGAACATCTATATAATAGTCAGAGTTTCCGTAGAGTGTGTACCCATCAGTTGTCTTTTGAGCATAAACATTTGCTCGTGCGCCGATCTTACTAGTCTCAATATCTCCGATGTTGTTTACTGTTCCCTTGATAGAACCAACGATAGCTTGTGACCAGCCGATAGTTGTAACAACTTTCTTACCATCGATAGTGACACTACACTCCCCGTCTGAATAACAGCCAGTTGAAGCTGATTGGATAATTCCAGAAAAATATTCTGAAGTATTACTTGGAGCAGAAATATTGTTTAAGACTGCTCTAGTCTTTGGGCCAACAAATCCAGTTGGTGAGATATGCATGTAGTTTTTCTGGAAATTCTTAACAGCTCTAAAAGTTGCAATTCCAAAGAATCCAGTACTTCGTGTAGAAAGGTACCCTTGTGCTCGAAGTATATCTTGAAGTGCTACTACATCTGATCCACGAGATCGATACATCAAATTTCTAGAGAAAGTATATCCGCCAGTATTGGTAACAGATGCACTTGTTGTGAATTCTGCACTACCACTTTGGATTTCATTTCCAGGACATGGAGCCATAATACAGTTGATAGTGTTGTCTGATTTGTAAGAGACAGTATATGCAGTACTTGGTTTCAAATTTTGAAGACTAACAGATAGTTGCCCCTTTGTAGTTTTCTTTGGTAGACAACTCTCTGGTGTCGGATAAATCATGATACAAACCTGTTGTGACGGAATGTATTCGAAATAGATTCCAGCAAGTTGCTCAGGAGTGAAAGTACTTACCATCCATGACGGTACAGAAACAGTGGCGCTTGTACTAGTCACAGCAGATACTTCTGGCACATTGGCTGGTAAAGTAGGGTTATTCATAGCATCTGCGTTTGGGGCGACAGAAACTAGAACCATCATTAAGATAGCGATAATTGATATTTTTTTCATATACTTAAATGACGAGCCAAATTGGTCGATATTACCGACTTTTATATAAAAAATGTTAGTATCTGCTTTGTAAAGAGACATATGAAAACTATCAGATCATTTTTAATTTTCCTTAAAAAACAAGCATCCTCTGCTCTCTTTGGCGGGATTATGCTAACTTCTATTGTAGTTACTAAATATGTCACCATACCTGGCATATATAGGTACGATCTACTTTTTATAATCGCCATTATCACGCAAGTAGTTCTTATCTTGATGAAATTGGAAACAAAAGAAGAAGTCTTTGCAATTATTGTTTTTCATATTTGCGCTATGGTGATGGAACTTTACAAAACATCTCCTTTGGTTGGTTCATGGACATATCCTGAGTCTGCATATATTGCTATCTCTACAGTCCCCTTGTTCACTGGATTCATGTATTCTTCCGTCGGCTCTTATATGGCTCGAGCTTGGCGGATAAATAATTTTCGTTTTATAAACCTACCATCAAAATTTTTGCTCATATTGATGGCTACTGCAATCTATGTAAACTTTTTTACAAACCATTTTACTTTTGATGTGCGTTATATTCTTTTTATACTTTTGATAATAATGTTTTGGAAAACAAAGTTCTACGCAACTCTAACAGAAAAAGAATATCAAATTCACCCTCTCTTTGCGGCCGGACTCATGGCTATCTTTTTATGGATTGCTGAACAAATAGGAACTTTCGCCCAAGCCTGGGTCTACCCAGATCAAACTTTGGGCTGGAAACCTGTCTCCTTTCACATGTTCACTTCTTGGTACATGCTCCTGATATTTTCTTTTGTCATCATCGCCTTACTGTATAAAAAAGAAGAGCCGCTCCGTGGTGTTGCAAAATAGGCATAATTATTTGAATTCAAATTTACGTGCACTGTGGCAGGATGTTGGAACTTTTTGTATTGACAATATATGTTTATGATGTAATGTAAAGAAAAAACATTATGAAAGAATCTATTGTTCCCTTCTATAATCCAGGCGTGACTGAACCTCAGCAAGAATACTTTGCTACTTCTAACGAAGGAGAGGATAAACACTCTGCAGGAGCAATCTCCTATGTCATTGGATCAGATGAAGTGATGATCCGTAGCACCGACCAAAAAGGTTACGGTGCTATACCAATTAAAGGTTTTGATAATTTGAAATTATTGCGAAATGCTTTGATAAAAATTTGCGACTTTGAAGAATTCAACACTCTTTTTGAAGAATTGACTGGGATAAGACCCCAAGATGCAAAAAAAGATGAAGATGGATTTCTATTTGTACCACCTGAAGTACAGTTAGGTGAGAAAGATACAAATAAAAGAAAACGTCTTTCCGAACTGAATGGATATGAATGGAGAAACCATATTGTAAATGATGAGTACTCCGGGTGGTGGGTAGGTACTCCAATGAGATTAATAAGTTAATCAAAAACAAGACTATAAAGCCGAATCCTCATTGGAACGGCTTTTTTTATTTTGATATATTTATATTTAAAAACCAGTTCTAATCTAAGATATTTGCGGAGGATGTGAGATTCGAACTCACGGTCCCATAACAGGACGACGGTTTAGTAAACCGTTGATTTAAACCACTCATCCAATCCTCCAATACAAAAGCAAATATACTACAATATGGCAATTTTTGGAAGAATAGCCTCATAAGGTTTGATATACTTAAGCAATGAAACAAATCTACTTTATCCGTCATGCAGAATCTGAGAACAATGTCGATGGTGGTCACAGAATTGAAAACAATCTCACTGAGAGAGGTTCTGAGCAGGCAAGGATGCTTGCCGAAAGACTCCAGGAAATATCTATTGATTTATTAATAGTGACTTCCAAGAAACGGACACATCAAACTGCCGAGATAATAAATGCATCATTGAATGCTTCCCTATTAGAAAGTGATTTGTTTATAGAAATAAATGAGGACTTTGCGAATATGCCAATAAGTACAGAACGTTCAGAAATATTTGAACATTTAGTTACAAGAGCAAAAGAAGCTAGTTCCCTCTTGGAAAATCTTTCTGAAGAAAAAATTGTAATTATCACCCACGGTAAGTTTTTAAAATTTCTGACCACTTATATTATTTTCAAAGAAAATTTAACAGAGGAAGTGGCAGTATCATTTATGCAACAGACCGGAACTGGAAACACGGGAATCACAATGTTCAAATACGATGAAACAAAAAATCACTGGAGACTCATCACCTGGAACGACCATGGACACCTCGGCCGTATCGATCTAGACCTGGCTATACCTAGCAAATAAATCTCACATCCTCCGCAAATTTTTAAAAATAACCCCCGTTTATAGGGGGTTAAGGTAATCAATTCTTCAAGTTCAGTGCTATCAAACCTGGTAAATATAAGGGTGTCCGGTCTTGTACTTCAAGATCCTTTGCAGGAGCGCATACTAAACTGACAGAAAACAATTTAAACCAATCTACAGTATAAATAATTAAATTACAACACTGTAACCACAACCTTTATTGCTCGTCTTATATAGTATAGGACTTTCTTATTATCGTATTAATAGTATAAAATTAGACATATGGAAAATTTAAAAAATAATTGGGTATTGGTTGTGAGTGGAGCTTTAGTTATATGTGCTGCTGTGTTTTTTCTTTCTGCTCGAAATTTCTCTAAACAAGGTTCGTATGTTGAAGTGAAGGGTCTTTCAGAGAAGATCGTCAAAGCAGACAC
>CAYJDV010000003.1:8767-36366 GCA_964369095.1 uncultured Candidatus Saccharibacteria bacterium
AAGGTTCGTATGTTGAAGTGAAGGGTCTTTCAGAGAAGATCGTCAAAGCAGACACTGCTATCTGGTCAATGAATTTCGAGATCAAATCAAACAACGTGGACTCTCTATACGCTGATATAGAAAAAAACATCGGTGTTATCAAAGCATTTCTTATAGAAAAAGGTTTTGAATCTTCTGAGATAAATGTTGCCCCAGTAAATATCTATCAAGATACTTACAAAGACGCAGCTTTCAGATACAACTCTACAAACCAAGTTTCTGTTTATACGAAAAAAGTAGACCTTGCTAAGAGTGCATCCAACGACACTCTCCTACTAGTCAAAAAAGGTGTTGTCTTGAACCAAAACTCTATCTCTTTTGAATTCTCTGATCTCAACAGTATCAAGCCAGACATGCTAGCTGAAGCGATCAAAAACGCTCGCGACACTGCTACCCAGCTCGCAAGCAACGCAGGTACATCTGTCGGCAAAGCAACTCGAGGTAACCAAGGAGTCTTTGATATCACAGAGAAAGACCCTGGTTCTCCTGAATACAAAAAGATTCGTCTCGTCTCAACACTACGGTTTCTTCTTCGCTAAGTATTAATCAAATAAAAAGGCCTTACAAATCTGTAAGGCCTTTTACTTTAAATGTTTCTAATCAGTAATTCTAACCCTTTATAGTACAAATCATGATCAAGAAATATTTTACCATTTTCCAATGAAACCCTATCTTGATAGGCAGTCGTCCAAGGGACATGGATGAAGATATTTCTATTTACATATCCTCCACTACGCATTGCAAGAGAAGTCATATACCCCAGTGAATTACAGATAAAGTTACCTGCATCATTTGAAGCCTCTGCTGGTATATCATTCTCGAGAAGTAAGTGAAGCAGTTTCTTGTTAGATCCTTTCGACTTCACATTGTAGGGAACATTACCTGTAATAACGGGAACATTTTTTGGAGCATACCCATTAGCATCTGCGTATTTACCATCATTCATGACATTTCTAAATGTTGACTCAATGCGAATACCTTTTACGCTTGAGGATAGGCCGGTACTAATGACTGCGTGAGCATTACTGTTACGCAAAATAGTACTTGCTAAGTGTCCCCAGCTGTTATAAACACAAGGAAGAACTACTCCAATAACCTGCCTATCGCCAAAGATCTTACCATCAAAATCAAGCGTGCTCTGTTGTGTCGGATTGTATTGATACGAGCCAAATGGTTCAAACCCTGTTAATATTATTTTTTTCATGTTGTTACATTTTTCTTGATACTACTGTTTACAAAAATAATGTCAATAAAAAACCCTCATGCCGAGGGTTTTTATTTTTATTGCATTTTGAGAGCTTTGATTTTGTGGTATGAACGATATGAAAGTACTAGAAGAATCATACAAACAACCGGGAGTATGAGAGCAGATCCAGGACCGATAACAATCCAAAGACTGATAAAGGCGCAGAGGAAGTCTATTCCAAAACCAGCATAAGCCCATTCTTTCACTCGGGCTGGAAACTTTGGAACAATCAGAACAATAGAGCCTACAACCTTAAACACGGCAATTATTGAAGCGAAGTATAGCGGGTAACCAAGACCTGTTATCCCCTCTAGTGCCATATCAGTCTGGGAAGTAAAGGCGACCAAAACCCCTTCAAATAAGAAAATAATACCCGTCGTAATCCAAAAAATCAGTTTCTGTTTTTTCATATGCCTTGAAGTGTAGATAAATATTGCTTTTGAGTCAATCGTTATACAGTGTATACTTATATTTATATGATATGGATACAAACATTTTTGCACACCGTCTGGACATCACTTTTAGCACTTGGTCTTTTTAAGGTTATTGTTATAGTTATTATCATCGCCTTAGTTTCTCGAGCCCAGAAGCTCCTAGGAACAGTCGCGGCTCTTATCTTTCTGGCCTTCCTAGCTCACTGGATTTAAAATATGAAACCAATCAACAAAGCTAGACTTGAACAATTTAGTGATGGAGTATTTGCCATAGCTATCACCCTTCTTGCCTTAGAGCTCAAGGTTCCGCATATAACAAACGACAACCTATCTCTTGCTGTCAAAGAACTTCTACCTTTGATACCAAATATTGCTACATTTATACTAAGTTTCTTAGCTATCGCGATTTTCTGGGTAAACCATCACCAACTAACACGAAGTATCGAAACAGTTTCTCGCCGTATCATCTGGAGCAATATCTTCTTGTTGATGTTCGTGACACTTATCCCCTTTGCAACTACCGTCATGGCAGAGAACCCCAACAATACTCTAAGTGTTTTAACTTATAGTTTTATTTTATTTGGCAACTCTATCAGCTTTACAGGTTTGAGATTTTTTGTTCATAAACACGAAGACCGCCATAGTAGCGCAGTACATAGAAGTCTAGTAGGACCTATAGTTTATGGCTGTGCAGTAATCAGTGCATTTTTCTCTATTGAGATAGCTTATGCGCTCCTGATAATACCACCACTATTTTATTTTCTTCCTAAAAACGCTAAGTAAAGATTTCCCCAACTAGCCATTCCTATGAGAAACAAAATACCTCATGGTATAATTTTAAAATTGTAATGTAACTAAAATCGAAAGTACATTGCAAACTAAAATAGCTAATTAAAGTACATACACATGAGTAATAAAGTTTTCGTCGGTAGTATTTCATTTAAGACCGACAACGATGGATTAGCAGCTCACTTTGCAAGTGCCGGATCTGTCACTTCTGCAAACATCATCATGGATAAGATGACTGGCAAATCAAAAGGATTTGGCTTCGTCGAATTTTCATCTGATGCAGAGGCCCAGGCAGCGGTAGATAAGCTTAACGGCAGTATGCTCGACGATAGAGAAATCTTCGTTGACATCGCTCGTCCAAGCGAAAAGAAAGAAGGAGGATTTAAGGGTAACCATTAATTCTCAAAAACAAAAAACCACCTAATATAGATTAACGGTGGTTTTTTGTTTTTTAGGGTATCTATAGCAAATGCTATACTTAACCAATGAAAAAAAGACGTATAGTCAAGAAAATACTGATTACTATTGTTTCGCTAATATTCATCATTAGCTCTTATGCTATGTTATCTAATAATAAAATGCAGATAGAGCTATTGCAAGATCTAAACCTCCTGGACTACAAAACAGCTCTCGGCTTCATTAGTGCCATTATTGCCCTTTCGCTCTGGGTAAAGAAAACTCGACAGATAGCAATACTAGTAGCGACAGCATACTTGGGTGGAGCTGTGGCGTCTGAATTCTCTCTGGGTGGCTCTGGACTTATACCGAGTATTGTAATACTGATACTTTGGATCATTCATAAGCTTGATATGCGACCCTGTTCTTGTGGAACTTGTGGTGATTGTATAAAAAAATCCGAAGCCATCCCTGTATCTACTATTTAAAATTTATTACCTTTTAATGGTAATTTCTCAGTATGTTTAAATTTGAAAAAATTAAAATCTTTTTCATTGGAATAGTGAGCATAATCAGCATGCCCCCAAGAAAGTTGAGGGATATCGTCACTACCTATAAATATAGGGAGTTTGCTCTCCAGCCCCCAATCACTTCCTTCAACTTTCTTTTTGATATCCCTTTTAAATTTCTCCAGATAATCAGTCTTACCGAATGGTCCTACCATATCAAAAAAACTTTCAATTTTTATGTTATTTTTTACCTCAACATTATTAATTGCAGTTTCGATATCTTCATCAATTGTAACTAATTTTTTTTCACTAAAAAGGTTTTGGATTTTATCATCCATTAAAATCATGTTTTCAAGAATAGCAGCAAGTCCATAGTAACTAATTGTGCCCGGCCCTGATATTTTTTTGCCCATATTTCCTTTTAATTTTTTTGTATATATTTCAAAAGATTTTTCAAGGTACTTTTTAGTAAAAGTACCACCCCTCATTGAAAAACCAAATCCTGGTTTATTATCGAAAAAATCAAGTTCCACCACTTCTTTATTAAATCCTCCCACACCAACTCCAAAACCAGATCCTGAAGTTGTAGCAAAATATTCTCCACTTTCTAATAATTCTTTGTAAGGTTCTTTGTTTATATCACTGACAAAAATACTTTGGCCAATTGAAATTCCTGTTTTTTTATTAAATATTTCGATTAAGTTTTTATTGCCATCTATCCCATTCGTAAAAGGTGCATCGATTCTTTTTGCAGTATTCATATCGTAAATTTTTTGAATAAAAAAACGACTTTTTACAAATTCTTCAATATAAAGATCTTTTTGAGATGTAGCCGCAGCTGCAAACTGATGTGTAAAGCAATTATTTGGATATTCTCTACCTGAAAGTTTCTCAAGCAAATCTACTACATTAAAACCTTTTTGTATTAGAGAATTTAAGTTATCTTTAGAAATTTTAACTCTCTCATATCCGATGATCCCTGTGTCTTCCTGAATATGTTTGGGATACTCAAAATCATAAGATTCCGTTTCAAGTGAATAGATTTGCTCCCCGACTTTAATCTCTATCGTCTGGTTCCTTTTTTTGTTGGTTTCTAAAGGATTCTCTGTATTTTCTAGCGTAGGGAATGCTTCATTCATAATAAACTTATAATAGCTCAAAAGCCTTAACTGTCAAAATGGTACAATTGATTGTATGTTAACGCTTAATTCCCCTATAGAGTCGCTAATTCGTCTCAAGCAGGACACTCGAGCGGCCTTAACACGTCTCAATTTATTTTCAGTTAAAGATCTTTTGTATCACTTCCCCTCTCGATACGCCGATGCTTCGAGTTTTCTTTCTATTGCTGGATTAACAGACGGAATGCATGCCACCATCCGCGGAACTATCAAAAAAATAGAGAGTAGAAAATCTTGGAAAACAAAAGTCACAATGAGTGAAGCAGTGGTGGAAGATGTCAGTGGGACTATCACTGTTACCTGGTTCAACCAGCCATACCTAGCCAAAATGTTCTCTGCTGGCCAGACGATAGAACTGACAGGTAAGGTTAGTCTAAACAAAGGTAAACCTACATTGGTAAACCCAAGTACTAGAGAAGAAAAAGCTCTTCCCATAGATAGCCATGATAGTCTATTTGGAAGTGACGGAGGTGGAGTACTGACTCCTATGTACGCTGAGAGCAAAGGAGTATCGAGTGAATGGTTCTCTCACGCTATTGCCCGAGCTATTGGTGAACTACAAACAATTGATGACCATATCCCTGAAGAAATTTTAAAAGAGTACTCCCTACCAGGACTCAAGACTGCCCTCATTTGGATACATAATCCAAAAAATAAAGACGATGCAGTGAAGGCTCGTAAACGTTTTGCCTTTGACGAAATCTTTCAGATCAATTTGGCGCGCGGACAAGAGCGTGCCCGTATCGCTAAAACACAAGCATATAGTATCAATACTAAAAGTGTCGATATAGAAAATTTTATTTCTCGTTTTCCATTTCCTTTAACTGGGGCGCAAAAGAAATCTATAGATCATGTCCTTGAAGACTTGGAAAAAGATTCTCCTATGTCACGTCTTCTTGAAGGTGATGTTGGAAGTGGTAAAACAGCAGTGGCAGCCACCGCTGTCTATGCCACAGTTATGAATCGCCCAGGTACTGCTGAAAAAAAACAAACCTTTGGATCTTTACAGGTAGCTTATATGGCGCCAACTGAAATACTGGCGACACAACACTTCGAATCCTTCATTGAATATTTCCGACACACCGGCATATCCATCGCACTCATTACGGGTAGTGGTTGTCGTAAGTTCCCTACTAAAGTGGCATCGAGTCAAACTCCATGGACAACTATCTCGAGAACCCAACTGCAAAAATGGATTGCTAACGGTGAGATCCCTATCGTCATCGGTACTCACGCATTGATTCAAAAAAGTTTAACCTTCAAGCACTTAGCGCTCGCTATTATTGACGAGCAACACCGTTTCGGATTGAACCAAAGAAAAAACATCGCCAAAAAAGACAGTCACTTTCCACACTTACTTTCTATGACCGCTACTCCTATCCCAAGAACTCTCGCACTCACGATATATGGAGACCTCGACTTATCACTACTAGATGAGATGCCAGTTGGTCGCAAACAAATAGAAACTGAAATAGTCCTACCAAACAAACGAGATGAAACATATGAAAAAATCCGATCATTACTTAAAGAAGGTCGCCAAGCATATGTTATATGTCCGCGCATAGACGAACCAGATCCAGATAAAGCAAAATCTGTGATTGCTAAAAGTGTTACCGAAGAAGCCAAGAGATTACAAAAAGATATTTTCCCTGAATACCGCGTTGGGATCATTCACAGTAAAATGACAAAAGATAAAAAAGAAGAAGCTATGGAAGATTTCTATGCCCACCGAACCGACATATTGGTTGCAACGTCTGTCGTAGAAGTTGGAGTAAATGTCCCCAATGCTACATCTATCATCATCGAAGGAGCAGAGAGGTTTGGACTTGCCCAGCTTCACCAGCTTCGTGGGCGTGTTATGAGAAGTTCTCACCAACCATACTGTTATTTATTTGCAGATGCTAAAAGCGATAAAACAAAAGACCGTATGCACGTGTTTACTAAAGCCAAAAATGGTTTTGAACTTGCCGAATACGACCTAGAGCTTCGTGGTACAGGAGAACTCACTGGTATCAAACAATGGGGTATATCGGATATCGGCATGGAAGCACTGCGCAATATCAAACTTGTCGAAGCGGCTCAAAGAAGCGCCAAAGCTATGATTGCCAAAGATCCCGAACTAAATGCTTTCCCTCTCTTAAGATCAGTAGTCAAAACCTATGAACATATGCATTTTGAGTAGAAAATAAAAAAGCCCCCGTTAAAAACGGAGGCTTGAGGTAAGCAAATATAAACAAAAAATTACTGATGGAAGTTGTTTACCGTTAGCACGGCAACAAAAGAAATTCTTTGTCCACCTATCCAGTCGTTGCTTTGGCTGTTTTGACTCGGCTGACCATAGTGATTTGGAGAAGATTTATCAGACCAAACCCAGTTAAAATTTTGAGCGTTCGTACTTGCTGCAGGATTACTATAAAGTTTTATATTTCCTGAAGTCAAACCACCGGTATTAAGATATTTCAATCCGGTGCTTGTAATAGCATCTGAAGCAGGGATAACTGAAAATCCATCTCCATCAAGCGGATGATTAAATCCACCCAAAAAAGCACGGAATATGAGTCGTTTGGTCACCCCAGCAGGGATAACTGTTTCTCCAGTGCCCGCTATTCTTGTTGATCGCAACTTAGTATCAGATTCTGAAAACAAAGTATCGATAGCACAAGCGGCATCCGTAAAACGAAACTGGTTGGTAATATCAATTCCATTTTCATCCAGAACTTGGAAGTTCTTCAAGAGCAAACTGTCATTATTACTTTGATCATCTAAACTGATCAGGTACGCCAATTCTTTCAAAGAAACATCCCCATTTATGGCAGTGAGATCAACAGTGTAAAGGTCCATCATACTGTTGTTTGTAATCACCAAAGTAGGAACATTCACTTTTTTAACTTCAAGCATTGCTTTAAGGGCTGTAAAAGAATTCCCTGTTCTGTCAGTGCCATCAGTCTTTGTTTCATTAGCAGTAGAAACTGCCTTGATAGCATCGAGAACAATAATGAAATCGTTATTTGAAACATCTCCGCTATTAACATTTACAACAGGCCGAATACTATATGCTTTTTGCATACCAGCCGAAATGGCGTCATTGGTAATAATAGTTGCTACACCATTAATGACATCAGCCTGGGCAATAAAATTATTATTGCCGTCATAAAGCTTCAACTTTGTTACAGCATTAGCTGCTAACCCTTGTACCAATAAACGATGTTCAATAACACTTCCAGATACGCCCATAATATTTACTGAGTAACTGAAAGTTTTTTTATCTTCACCTTGAAGAATAATCCCCGAAACCGGTGTTAACGGATCAGCAACAGAAGTAACAGTAAATGATTGTGGCACACTACTGAAAACAGTTTTGTGCCCGTCAACAGATCCAATTTGGAAAAATGCAGTACTCGTTCCGTTGTATGCTGAGTAGGTAAGCGTAACGCTTACTACTAAGTTATCCTCTACTCCTGTATTATTGGTAGCAGAAGACAAAACATCACCGTACAGTTTTACTGTACCAAGCTGCGAGGGCCCAAAGTTTGTAGCAAAGTTGCTAAACGTAAATTCATTACTACTAACGGAATCCTTTATTAAGGTTAATGGAACACCGGAAAAGTTTCCGTCTACAATTAGACGAACCCTTCTCAGATATTCATATGGTTCCGCAGCATCGCCGCTTTTTTTCAGCACTACCTTAACGCTAGTTAAAGTAAATCCATTAATGGTTCCGGTGTAAACTTTACTTGAGAAAATCAACTGATTATTCTTCGGTGCCTGTATAGTTTGGCTCAACACAGATGAGTCCGGATAAAACCTTACAGCTATATTACTAGTGGGTGGAGGAGTAATGATTTGTAAAAAACCATCATCCTTTTTAGTGCATGCAATAAATCCCATGGCAAACATTGCCATCATTAGAATTGTTTTTTTCATTTTGTTTATATTTATTGTTTTAAATGTGCAGAATTGCGCTCCAGAGTTACCCAGAGATTTGAGCACTATATTACATATTTTAATAAAAAAGTCAATAGCAGTATAAAGATACAGCCAAACGGGTGGGCGTACATGGACTCGAACCATGGACCACCGAGGTATAAGCTCGGCGCTCTACCAACTGAGCTATACGCCCGTTTGTTTTAACCTAGAGATTGTACAGCTCTACCCCCAAAAAGAAAACCCCCTATTTTAGTGTTGTATACTAAACGTATGAATATAAACGAATTTGTAGCAAAAAAGATTGGTGAAGTACTGGCATTTACTCGCGTTAGTTCTGACACTATAGAGAAAGGTAAGACTGCTCTCACAGAAGTACTCGGAGAAGAAACTATCATGGATATGATTGAGAAAAATCGCATTCATGGCGAAGAACTAATGCGTATTGCGACAGATGGTGGCGCTATTGATATAACACTCGCTAAAGCAGGTAAGACAGAAGAGAAGCTCAAATCTATGAGAGAGCTCTATGTAGGAGATCAGTGGGACAATGCGACAGAACTTTTGGAATGGAGTGGATTCTTTGAAGGTGCAGCCATAGTACACTGGGCTCTTGTTCGTGGAGCCGGAGAAGGACTCGACAACGAATCTTTGATTGCTCTTGCAAACGAAGGTGTATCTTATCACTACGAAGTACTTGAAAAGTCAGAAAGTGAACTCGGTAGTGTTGGACAAGACCGATCTAGTATATAAGACCTTTTTTCTTAGCTTCCATTCTTTGATATAAATATTCGTTTATATTTATATTTCCTATTTTTACTTTTGTAGCGATAGTTGGGCCGACATATCTCCAGTGCCAAGGTTCATTTGGTACTCCATTTGCTGTTTCCCCTTCTATATTGAAGCTCTGCACAAATCCGTACTCATGCGCATGTAGAAGCATCCATTGGTACACTGCTGAATTTCCAAAATAATCCTCTTCTTTAGCGCCTAAAATGTCTAAATCAACAGTAGTACCGAGTTGATGTTCACTTCTACCTGGGATAGCAGCAAATTCTCCACGCATTCGAGCAAAATACATTTGTGTCTTTTCACTGCGCCAAGCAGAACTAATAACTAAACTATTTTTTGTTTCTAAATTAAGAGCAGTATTCATCATCACAAATGCATCATAGGATTGCTTAGTCAGACATCGAGGGCCTGCTTTTAGATATAGACTATCAACCAGCACAAGATTTGCTGGGATGTAAGATTTTAGGTTTGCCGACTTTTCATAGAATGGGAAAAATATATGATTGACCCTTCCTTGAAATCTTGGTTTCGTAGGACAACTAACAGCTTGAGTCTGAGCAAAAATTGGCACTAACGGCAAAAATGTTGCAGTTAAAAGTATAAAGAAGGAAAACTTTTTCATACTAATAATGACGCCTTATAAGGCCTTGCATTACAAAGTTCTAGGAGTGATACCGAGAGAAGATATCAACTTATTGTATTCATCTTGTTCAAGAGTTTCTACCTCGATCAACTTCTTCGCGATAGCGTCCAAAACATGTCGGTGAGTAGCCAACACTTCTTTTGCACGAGCAAATGCATCTTTGATGATTTTTTCTACTTCTGCATCAATAACTGCGCTCATCTTTTCAGAGTATTCTTTAGATTCTACTCCCATACCAAATATAGGCTTTCCTCCATCATTCTCTAGCGCTCTCGGACCAATGACTTCACTCATGCCCCATCGTGTCACCATAGCTCGGGCCAAATTTGTCAGCACCTGCAAATCATTTGATGGACCAGTAGTCACATCACCAAATACCATTTCTTCAGCTACATATCCGCCGAGAGACATCGCTATATCATCTAGGAATTCTTTCTTAGATTGTAGCTTTCGCTCTTCAAGAGGAAGGTGGAGTGTGTACCCTCCAGCGCTTCCACGAGAAACAATAGTCACCTTGTGCACTGGATCAGCATCAGGAAGTACAGAAGATATGAGAGCATGCCCTGCTTCGTGGTAGGCCACTATTTCTTTTTCTTTTTTGGTCATCAAGTGACTTTTGCGCTCGGGACCAAGCATAACTTTTTCGATAGAACGGATGAGGTCGTTTTGAGCCACAGTTTTTCTATTTTCACGCGCTGCTAGTATTGCACCTTCGTTCATAAGAGAAGCAAGGTCGGCACCAGAGAATCCTGGAGTACGCTCAGCAATAGTTTTGAGGTTCACATCTGCATCTATTGGTTTCTTGATCATGTGCACGTTCAAGATATCTTCTCGATCACGACGGTCCGGCAAGTCGAGCATCACACGTCGATCGAAACGTCCTGGACGAAGAAGAGCTGGATCGAGAACATCAGAGCGGTTAGTTGCTGCCATCACTATCACTTTGTCAGCAGGTTCGAAGCCATCCATCTCTACGAGTATCTGATTGAGTGTCTGTTCACGTTCATCGTTCCCCCCTCCATAACCACCTCCACGCACTCGTCCTACCGCATCAATCTCATCGACGAAAATAATAGAAGGTGAAGCACGCTTGGCCATTTTGAAAAGATCACGCACACGAGATGCTCCAACTCCGACAAACATTTCTACGAATTCAGATCCTGAAAGATGGAAAAATGGAACACCTGCTTCCCCTGCAACTGCACGTGCTAGCAATGTCTTTCCTGTTCCTGGTGCACCAGTGAGTAATACTCCTTTTGGAATCTTGGCACCAATATCTAAGAACTTCTTAGGATTCTTTAGAAAGTCGACTATTTCTTTGAGTTCTTCTTTTGCTTCGCGAGCCCCAGCCACGTCTTTAAATGTGACCTTGTTGTTCTTGTCATTTGGATCAGTGATACGAGCTTTTGATTGTCCAAAAGTGAAAGCTTGCATGCCACCTGCCTTTGATTGGCGAGAGAGCATCCAGAAGAAAAATCCTAATATCAAAAGAGGAAGAAGGAACGGCAAGATGTTTGCTAAGAAAAATACAAAACCACTCTGTGAAGCCACAGTGATATCAACTGCTTTCAAATTCTCTGGAGCGACATTGTAAGAACCAAGTGTTTCTACAAGTCCAGCGTCAGATTCTTTTTTTGATTTGAGTTTTGTGCCGTCAGTTTTTTCAATAGAAAGATCTTGTCCTTCTACGGTGATAGTTTTGATCTCCCCTGCATCTACCATACGAGCGACTTGTGAAAGCGCCACCACTTCTGGTTTCTTACCACCCATATCTGAAATAGCCGAATACAAACCGATCAAAATCGCGAACATTAAGATCGCTGAGATTATATAAGAAGATAAACTTTTCTTTGGTGCTGGTTTCTTTGGTGCGTTAGGGTTTTTTGGAGCAGGGTTCTGTTTCTTGGCCATAGGGCTATATTATACACAAAATTAGCCTTTAGTTGAGTGGCAGTTAAATCATTCCGGCTTTTTTAGCGAGCTTTTCGAGTTTAGTGATATCTCCATCAATAGCTTTTAATCCATCCTCAAAAAACTTTGGGTCAGATGTATCTATACCGATCTTCTTGAAGATATCCTTTGGGCTCATTGCCTTACCAGCAGAAAGGAATTGATCAATCTTTTCTATATAACTATTGTCCTTCTTCCAATTTTCAAATAGTGCACGACTAATAAGTTGCCCGTATGCATATGAGTACACATAAAAGAATCTTCGAATATGACTCCATGTAACAAAGAAATACCCATCATCTTCATTTATATCAAAAATAGAACCCATATATGATTTGAAGTGCTTATTCATCAAAACAGAAATTTCTACCTTAGAGAGCTGTCCATTTTCTCTTATCTTATTGTGTAACTCTAATTCAAAGTTAAAACAAGCAACTTGTCTAAATATAGTGCTTATATCTCCCATAATTTTATTATGTAACAAAATTATTTTTTCTTTTTCCGAAAGTTGTGATTCTAGTTCTTCATTTACTAGTTGTTCGAAAAAAGTACTAGCAACTTCTGCGGTTGCAATTGAGTAGTGCTGGTAACGAGGTGGTTGTTTTTTGCTTAACT
Source organism: uncultured Candidatus Saccharibacteria bacterium (assembly GCA_964369095.1). Classification (GTDB taxonomy): domain Bacteria; phylum Patescibacteriota; class Minisyncoccia; order Phycocordibacterales; family UBA9973; genus UBA4124. The sequence goes on from CAYJDV010000003.1 coordinate 21,283, forward strand.
CTGTATGAATAGCATGGCCCATTTCGTGAGCAAGAGTTTCTACAGAGCGAATGTCGTCAGTATGATTGAGTAATACAAACGTAGGATTCTCTCCGGCCCCCCAACAATATGCACCTCCTTTTTTTCCTTTAACAGGAAAGACATCTATCTGCTTGTTTTCTAGAAAACTATCCAAAAAGTCAGCATACTTCTTTCCTACCTTAGAAAACGCTCCATGAACCAAATCTACAGTGTTTTCAAATGTAAATTTTTTATTAATTGATCCAATCTTTACACTTCTATCTGCCAAACTCAAACTCTTCTCTTTTAGAAGCTTGGCATGAAGTTTATAAAAACGCTGACTAATAGTGAAGGTCTTTGTAACACTTTGTATCAAAGCATCAATAGTCTTTTCATCATTCTCATATCCTAAAACTGTCGATTCATAAGGATTTTTATATCCACGAGCCGTATCCATTATTTTTTTGAAGTTGTAGGTTGCATTTATTTCAGCTTCGGCAAAATAGCTAATACTTTTTAAAGAACTATTTATTTTGTCATGCAAATCTCGGCGCCCCTTTTTAGGCAAATCAGCAAGTATAGAACTAGCTTGAGAAAGTGGTATTTGTTTTTTGTTATGTTCCACTGTTTGCTGGCTCAAAAGCTTTTGCTGACTATCAATCCACATGTTGTAGCTAGTCTGGGAGAGAAGACTTGAAAGTTGTTCTTCTTTTTCAGAAAGATCATACTTCGCATTTTCAAATATTTTTTCAAGAAGATACTTATAAGGAAGAAGTGGTACATAATTCAAAAATGATTTCTGGTCTTTCTTGGGTATTTTTCCTATTTTCAAATCAAAAAAAGTTACCTTATTAGAAGCAACAGTTAAACGTTGGCTAATTTTTGTTTCCATAGCCTGTGCATAATCATTTGATGAGTCAATGTCTGTTCTGAGAGCAAAGTACCAGGCCGGATTTTTCTTGCTTAATTTTTTATTAACAGATTCCAAGTCTTCTAGAGCCAAAAGTAGTTCTTTAGGTGTTTTAGTAAAATCCTTAGTTTTGTATTTTTTTTCAAAAGCTGTATAAGCATTTTCAATATCTTTAACATCTTTCTCGATTTGAGGATCTTTGTCGCTCTTATAGAGAAGACCTAAGTTCCATTGGTATTTCTTATTTTCCATTTCTCCACTATAGCAAAAATTAAGCAATAAAAAAGACCTGGGTTTAGCCAAGTCTTTAACTTTATTTCGATACGATCAAGAGGGTTCCATTATCAAAATCTGCTACTGTTGAGGCATGGACTGCATAAAGAAATCTTTCTATAGGAAACCATGCTTGTTGTGAAGAATTTTGAGCAGGGTTATTTATATATACCCGACCTTCATCATATCCAGATACAACAACAAAATGATAACCTCCCTCTTTGCTACCTAGTGCCTGCGCTATCAAAAGTGCAATTACCGGATGACCATTATCAATAGCTTCTTTGATATGACTGAAGCTCGGAATCTCAAGTTTAACTCCCCCGCCTTTATTTAAAAACTTTTTAAATGTTTCTAAATTATCCTTATCACGAGTGGTTGTAACTTTTTCTATCTTTTTATCTATTACTTCATTTAATAAATCTTTTGAAGTAATACTTTCAATAACTTCAGGCGAGAACAATCTTGGTTGTGCTGTAATAGCAGTAACCTTCAAACCTAAATCAAGCAAGAGAGATCCGTTATCATAAATAGTTGTACCAACTTCATTATATAAAAGCTTATCTTTCAGAGATTGAAAATCTTGAGTTATACCAAAGTATTCAAGCACCATTTGTGCGCATACGGGTCCACAGTCCAAGGTCCCAACTTCTTGTAATCTCAATGGTACGTTAATTATTTTCACACGCATAGTATAGCAAAACCATGATACGATTAGATATACATGGAGTATCTGCGCAACAAAAAAGCCTCATTTGACTACGAGTTTCTTGAAACTCTAGAAGTCGGCATTAAGCTCTCAGGAAGCGAGGTCAAATCAATCAAAAACCATCACGGATCATTGAACGGTTCTTATGTTGCCGTGGTTGGTGGAGAATTGGTACTGCTCGGTACTCATATCCCCGCTTGGCAAGAAAAAAATGCCCCGACAGGATACGACCCTTATCAAAGCCGAATACTATTGGTTCATAAGAAAGAGTTGTTTCATCTACTGAAGTCTCTCCAGACCAAAGGCTTGACGGTCATCCCGATATCGTTGTACAGTAAAGGTCCCTACATCAAGGTCCAGCTCGCTGTGGCCAAAGGGAAAAAGAACTTTGATAAAAGAGAAAGCATCAAAAAAAGAGACCTCGATCGTGAAGCACGCCGAGGTGAATAGCTTTCTAAAATAATATATATGGGGATGATCGGTTTCGACTATCATTGCTCGAATAGATATGCACGCCGAGTATGAATGTATTCTCGCAAAACATCATTCAACACAGATAACTGGAAACAGTCTTTCTAAGGTTGCGTCTCCATACTTTAGTATGAAGCCAGCTCTAGCGTTCGCGTAATACGCCAACCTAGTGTCGTTTCACTTGATACTCAATAAAGTGCAAACGGTATCATGACATTGAGTGTAGGTATGTAGTCCCCACCTCAGGATTACGCCCAAACAGACGAGGTTCGGGAAACTATCATTTCGTATGATTTTTAGATACTTCCCTAAACAAAAACCGTACTACGCTTGTAGAAATATATATTCACACTGACTGCACGGGGGTTCGATTCCCCCCATCTCCACCAACTACAAAATTGAGCCTGCTGTTATGCAGGCCATTTTTGTTTGGTGGAGATGAGCAAGCAAACTGCTTTGCGTGCGTGGGGGAATTCGAAAGGCACAGGCATGTCCGAAGGACAGCCGAGCCGGGGTCGAGAGTACTTATGAGCAAAGCGAATTAGTAACTCGTGACCGATTCCCCATCTCCACAAATTAACCAATCTTTAAAAGGATAATCCCGACAACACTTAAAAGCGCGAGGAGTATTTTTCTTTTTGTTAATTTTTCTTTAAAGAAAATGTAACCAAAAATTGCAGCTATAAAAGTGTATGCTGGATGAATCGCATACACACCTGAAAGTGGCCCCAAAGAAAGGGCTTTAAATATCGCATACCCACCTAGAACAGAAAATAAACTAATCAGAGCCGAGCCTTTCCAATATTTACCCAAATGAGTTATATTTCTAAATTTTTCTTTTTCAAAAAAATACGCAATCACTAGCCCGAACAGTGTCGCCCCAACATACTGCCAAAGTATAAAATGAGAAACTGAGTCGTGTGTAGCTCCCATTTTCTGGATGTATTTTGATACCGTTGATGCGGTTATAATTCCTAGGGAAAGTAATACTGTTTTCTTGTCTAGAGGAAAAGAACCACTTTTTCTTGTAAAAAGAAAGACTGAGAACAATATAATCAAAATTCCCACTGTTTGTATAAGTGAAACATGTTCTGAAAGAACTATGACCCCAATTAAAACAGTTACCAAACTTCCGAGCGATGAAGTTACTGGATACACCGCATTAGTTTCGATGTTTTGAAGCAATATCTTTTGTAAAACCATAGTGATAGCAAAAAATATTCCCCAAGCTATTGCATACCAAGATATAGTCATTAGTCCCGACAAACCACTTTGACCAAAAAGAATAAGTGCTACTGCAACAAAAATCACTGAAAAAAGGTTTGTCCAAAAAGTAGAGAAGAAACTACTGTAGCCCTTAAACGAGGGCATTTTATAGAAAGACATCGATACGCCAAGCAGTATTGTTGCGGCAATCGAATATGGAAGCCATTGCATATATTGAAGATAACACAGTCTTATACTTATTTCCATTCCCATCTTGTGATACTTATCTCCCTCTATTCCCTTATCAAACAACACTCCGCCAGCTGGCGGATTCAAGACCCCTCATCCCTATAATCGCTTCTGAGGCCTCAAAAACCCAAGAATGTAGCTGGTTCCAATTTTCACGCACTACGTCCACTCTATTGACTTATTTAATATTTGTGATAATATAAAAACAAATAAATCACTTTAAAAAACACAGATATGGCAGAACTAACTACAACAAAACTCATTGAAAAAATTGTTCGGGCGAAAGTAAAAATTGAAGCTTTGAAAAGAGATCACCTATCAAGCTGTATAACGGAAATGGATGATACGAGCCATGCTCCATGCGACTGTGGAGTATCTCAACTAAATGCAAAAATTGATTCTGTCCTGGAAGAACTTAAGCTCGAAGGTTAATTTCAACTACAGGCTTATACCGAATTAGACCACTTATTTATTTAAGTGGTTTTTTATTCCATTCCCATCTTGTAATACTTATCTCCCTTATTTCACGCACTAAATCCACACTATTGACTTTATTAAAAGATATGTTAATCTCATTAAGAACAAAAAAAAATAAATTGAAAACTATTAAAGTTTTATTATTTTCTTTCTTTATATCAATCTTTGGTTGTATAAGAAAAGAGTGTACTGAGGTAGACAAAAATTTCAGACCCCATAAGGTAAGACATTGTAATAAGAGTAAGGTTTACTGGTACTACCACAACACTCCGTGTGATTGTCGTGGTTTAAGTATAGACCTATGTACCGATTGTAATTATCAAAAAACATATAAAAATTACGTTGAGTACTACGACAATGGTGAGATTATTTATGGAAGATAATTTGGTTGGCAAAATGCCAACCTTTTTTTATTTACCATACAACCCACTCCCACCTCATTACAAACTCCCACAATTCAATAAATTGATTTGATAAATTTCGTATCCTGTCCACCAACTACAAAATTGAGCTCGCTATATGCGAGCCATTTTTGTTCTGATCATCATTATTTGACTTTTATATTAAAAGTGTAATAATGATAGGAAACATATCTTTTCATTCTTTAAACTAACTCGAAGATGCACTTCACAACCTCAACAACAGATTCCGCTACTGCAAATGCGAACACTCAAGCCATTGCTACCTTAGCAATGCAACATTCCTTTGGTAAAAAAGTAAGCCACAGCCTCATGACAGGTTTAGGCGAATTTAGCCGGGAGTTCATGTATGAAGGAAAAGCCTTCGGTCATTACATCATAAATGACCAACAGATATTCTTCATAAATGAAACAAAGCTCACAGAGGATCAAAAAAAGATGGTTAACAGTGTTCCTACCAAAAACACAGACGCATCCGGCATTTTAATGCTTTCAGTAGGACGGGTTTCTTTTTTACCAAAAGAAAGAGAGCAGGCCTACGAAGCCCTAAAAAGAGACCACGAAGAAAATTAAAAACGCCCCCGGCTTACACACAACAAGTCGGGGGTTAATTGTTTTTATTTTTTATACTCCCCCACTCTTGTTCTAGTAATGCTGTACGCCAAAGAAGGTACACCAAGCGCTTCTCCTATTGCTACAGCGATACTTCGAACATACACGCCCGAAGAAACACTAGTTTCAAAAGTTACCAAGACACATTTTTTATCTCCGCTGTCTTCCAAAAAGTTTTGCCAACCTTCTATTATCTCATTTTGTCGAAAATCACCTTCAACTTTTTTTATCACCTCTATGGAACTTTCAACAACCTCTCTCATTGAGATTACTGCAGTGTTTTGCAAAACAATAGAATGTATTTCCCCGTTTATAGCTGGCAGAGTCTCTGGTAATGTCCCAGCTTTGGCGTGCATAAAAAGTGGTTTACCATCAACGGGTTTCGAAGAAAAAGGAGGATAGGAGAAAACTGTTTTATTTTTTATTTCCTTAAGCACCTCTTTTATTTGTTCTTCTGTCACAGTAGATTCTTTGCTTTCTGTGACCAGGCCGAGCATATCAAAGGTGTCAGTCGCGACTCCGAAAAGTACTTCAAATGTGTACACCTTGTCCAATCCCAAGAAACTATCCTTTTCTTTGCACTTCTCTCCTGTTAAAAGCAATACTAGTCCATCTGCCATCGGATCGAGTCTACCGGCATAGGTCACAGGGACATTCTCTTCTATAGACTGTTCACTTCGAAACCTTTCCACAAGAGCTGCCAGTGTCTCCCCGGCGTTCTTATATATAGGAAAAATCATATTTTTACCTTGACTATTGGTCGAATTTTGAGTATGATGTGGAAACATAATTTAATTACTATACCTCTTGAAAGAAAGAATTAACAGTCAAATACGTGCAGCAGAATTGCGACTCCTAGACGCTGAAGGTGAGAACCTCGGTATTTTCCCTTTGGCTGAAGCTATGGCTATGGCTCAGGCACAAGGAGTAGACCTGATTGAGGTCAATGCCCTATCTCGTCCAGTTATCGGAAAACTGATGGATTTCGGTAAATACCAATACGAACAAAAGAAAAAGGCTCAAAAAGCCAAAAGTGGTGCCAAGGTGACCGAGACTAAAAGCCTCCAAATCAAGATTGGTACCGGAGATCACGACCTCGAGCTCAAAGCCAAGACAGCCTCAAAATGGCTCAAGGAAGGCCACCGTATAAAAGTAGAGCTTTTCCTGCGTGGACGCTCAAAAGGTATGGACCAGGCATTCCTGCGAGAAAGACTTGACCGGGTCTTGCATTTTATTACAGAACACTATAAGATTGCAGAGCCACATAAGCAATCGCCTAAAGGCATTGCTATAGTCATCGAAAGAGACAAAAGCGCACCAAAGCTATAGAAATAGGGTAAAAAGATATGAAAACCAACAAATCATACACAAAACGTCTAAAAATCACTAAAAATGGGAAAATTCTTGCTCGAAAGCCAGGATTTAACCACTTTAACGCGAAACAGACACGAACTAGTCAGCTTCAAGGACGAAAGCCGGTTGATTTCCCTATGACAGCCAAGCAGATCTCTCAATTTATCCCTCACAGTAATTAATTTTAATATAATCATATGACACGAGTAAAAGGAGGACAAAATGCACTGAAGAAGCGAAAGAACGTTCTTTCGATGACAAAAGGGTACCGTTTCGGTCGCTCTACAAAGACAGCTCAGGCTATCGAAGCTATCGCCCACGCTGGTACTTATGCCTTTGCTCACCGCAAGGACAAAAAGACTGACAAGCGTGCAGTATGGCAGGTTCGCATCAATGCAGCCGTTCGCCCACTCGGACTCTCTTACTCAAAGTTCATCGATAAGCTCAAGAAAGCTAACGTCCAAATCGACCGAAAGATCCTTTCAGACATCGCAGAAGTAAAACCTGAAACTTTCAAGAAAATCTTCGACAAAGTAAACTCATAATAAAAATCCCTCGTTTGAGGGATTTTTATTTAATAAGTTTTTTAATTATAGAATCTCCAAAGAGACGCAACGCTGGTCTGTTTTCTTTTTCATATATCATTGCCACAGCTAATATATGACCCGTGGGACAAATAAGCTCTTTATCAGATATAGAGACTGCAGGTTCAAAGATCCGATCGAGATAGAGACGGAACAACCCACCGTGACCATCTTTCTGGTAGAAACAAATAAAACTTCCACACTTCTGGCAATAAATACCCAAAAGCTTGGAGTCTCCCCCTCTTCTTCGTCTGTATATATCGTTTTTAAATATTATTTTTTTCATGTTACAAAATAAAAACCACACTTATGTTGTGGTTTTTTAGATAAATTAATGAGATCTATCAAGTTGATCAAGTGTTGGTTTTCGAGAAACTTTCTTACCTTTAGTGATTGGCTCACGCCAAATAGTTTCTGGTTCAATGTACGGCTTTTCCAAACCAATTTTTTCTGGCAATGTGATTAGACATAGATCTTGCATTGAATTACAATCTCCGCAATTATTAGTCTCACACCGTCCATACACACGGTTATCATCTGCTTGGTTTATAACAAGAGGTTTCCGACAGTGAACACATGACATAACCATGTCGACAACCACACCCTGTGGCCAAACTCCTAAACATTTAGGACAAAACAATGACCAACCAGAACCTGCTCGCATGCGGGTCTTACATTTTTTGCAGACAAGAACTGTACTGCCAATTGTCTCCCTTCCAATTTCAGATGTTTCCATAACTTTAGTTTTTTTGTTTAAAATGTTTTACCTTCCAGGAAGTTGTGATCTATGAATTACTTTCTCAATTTTCTCTGGAGAATTGTTGAGAAAGTGCTTTTTCACTTCTGCGCCTGTTATAGAACCGCCACGGACCCATCCGCTATTAAATGAAGCCTTGTCTCCCATAGGGCAATCGCAAGGAAGATCATTGTTCCCGGTTTCGATAACACCGGTGTCGTTACATTGATTACATTTCATAATGTTTAAGTTTTTGATGTGAAAGAATAATTTACTTGCACAATATCAATTCTGTTATATATTGTATATATGTCGACATAATTTCGACAACATATTATGCAAAAGACTACTATTAAAGCATTTTTAGAGAAATTGGGCCTCAGTCAGAAGGAAACTTTGGCTTATCTATACTGCCTTGAACATGGGCCACAACTAGTCACTCAGCTCGGCAAGGTAACAGGAACCACTCGTACCAATACCTACGACATCATCAAAAAGTTGGAGCAAAAAGGACTATGTCACACAACAGGGTCTTCTTACGGCAGAAAAATAAAAGCAAACAATCCAGAGGATATAAAAGATCTACTTGATAACAAATCAAAAGAAATAAAAGATTTAAAAAATGACTTCGAAGAGCTATTGCCGTTATTAAAGAAAGGAATGATTCAAACCCCTTCCCCTTTTACCCGGGTCTCATATTTTGAAGGAGTAGATAGTGTCCGAAAAATGCTTTGGCAAAGTTTACAATCTAAAGAAAAAAACATACGAATAGCTGGATCAGAGTTAGATATGGCTAGTAGTCTAGGCAAAGAATACGTTGTCGACTTTCATACTAGAAGAAAAACTAAAGGTATATATTTAGAAACTATTAGACCAGATTCAAACCGACTAGAAGGAGAAGTATTTAAAAACGATAAGGCCTACCTGCGAGAAATACGTATCAGACCAAAAGGCAAAATCAGACTCAAATCAAATATTATCCTATGGGACAACTATATAGCTCTTTATTCGCTCAAAGATAAAATAGTTTTTGGCACTCTTATCGAAAGTGACGACATGGCTATCATGCTGGGCTCTTGGTTTGATATTATTTGGGAGAATTCAAAAAAGATTATTTAGTGGTCAAGAAAATCTTCGACAAAGTAAACTCATAATAAAAAAACCCTCAATTGAGGGATTTTTTGTTTGGGATCAGAAACTCTTTTGGAATTGGACCAAGTAAACTTCTGATCAATGGTCGTGTTTTTTCGATACTGAGCTTGATTCTTTTTACACTCTCTTCTGGAGAAAGAGCGTCCCATGCTTCCACTGCAGGATCAGGAGCAAACATAACTTTCTTATCCTCTTCGCTCATAATGGCAAAATTGAGCTCAGACTTTGTAGAAAGTTTAATAATTTTGTTACCAAACTTAAGCAATTCGTGTTGCTTCACCTTTCCAATAGTATTATTGTAGAGGTTGATGTACCATGGATTGTTCATATTTTAAAATTTGAACAATTCTACACCACTTACTTCACTATGACAAACTTCTTCTTCAGATTTAAAACTTTGGTATAGGCTTCATCTATGCGAATCTCTGATACCTCACCTACTTTAACTGCATCAAAAACTATCTTTCGGTCAGAAAAGAATTCTTCTGGTGAATAAGTACTGATATTGTTCGAAGTGATAACAATATCAATACCAGCATTAAATGCATTTACTAAAATATCGTGACGAGAATACTGATCAGCGAGTGCTTTCATATCTATATCGTCAGTGATTAGTACTTGAGAACTACAGCCTAATTCATTTTTCAATCTATCCATATGCGCTTTTGAAAGTGTCGCAGGATAAGTCGCATCAACACTTGAGTCATACAAATGACCAACCATAATCGCTGGTATGCCTGAAGTGCAAGCTTTTTTGAAAGGATCAAGTTCATATTGTTTGAAAGTCTTGGTGATATCGACGAATCCTTTGTGTGTGTCTCCAACTGCACTACCGTGACCTGGATAATGTTTACCGACAGGGATAATGTTGCTTTGTTGTAACCCTTTACTAAAGGCGATACCTTTGCGAGCAACTACACTTTGGAAGAATGAGAACGACCTACCAACCAGTCCGATAGCTGGACTTTTCTTGTTTACATTCACATCCAAGACTGGAGCGAAGTCCATATTGAAACCATAGCTTGAGAGAATTTTTCCTAAGCCTTTGGCAATACTTTGTACCTGAGTATCAGTTTTCAAAGAAAGTTTCGCCGCAGAAAGAGTCGGAACAAATCCTTTTACTTTTTTCAAACGACTAACCTTCCCTCCTTCTTCATCTATAGAAATAAAAAGTGGGGTCTTGGCGCGAGACTGCAAATCTTTTATCAGAGCAGTAGTCTGAGATTTTGTCTTGATGTTACGATCATATTTTTTGGTCGGCGTATCATAATCAAAAAGTATCACTCCCCCAAGATTAGTCTCAGCGATCATCCGCTGTGCTTCTGGCGCAGTTTCAAAAGTAGCACCACGAAAGCCTACAATAAAAAGCTGGTCTATTTTCTCTTGGAGTGCAGTATCAGACACCTCGTCTGCATAAACAGGTGCAAATAGTGAGAATAACAATACTAATGAGTAAAAGAGTGTTTTCATGCGACAGTAGTATAGCAAATAAAAAAACCTCATGATTGAGGAATTTTATTTGGTCAGTATTTCTGCACCGTCTTCTGTAATCAAAACTGTATGTTCAAAATGGGCAGAACGTGAACCGTCCACAGTCTTGAGGGTGTAGCCATCACGCATGGTGACGATATCTTCAGACCCACGAGTCAGCATTGGCTCGATCGCGATGACCATGCCAGGTTCGAGTTTCGCCCCCTTTCCAGGCTTGCCATAGTTTGGCACATAAGGATCTTCATGGATTGCCCGACCCACGCCGTGCCCTGACAGAGAGCGGACAATACCGAGCTTGTACGGCTTCACAAAGCTTTCGATAGCGTGACCTATATCTCCAACGGTTGCACCAGGCTTTATTGCCCCTATTCCCTCATATAAGGCTTGTTCTGTGACCGCCATGAGTTCTTTATCCTTTGGGGTTGTGATACCCCCTACTGGCACAGTAATAGCGTGGTCTAGAAATACCCCTTCGTAGTTTAACCCTAAGTCGAGTGCGATAATGTCCCCTTCTTTTAGAACCTTGTTCCCCGGAATCCCATGAACAACCTCAGCATTAACAGAAGTAATGAGAGTAGCTGGATATGGAAAATCTGCCCCTTCTGGTTTGTAGTTTAAAAATGCTGGTTTGTGGCCAAGGTCAGTGATGAGTTTATGAGCATAAACATTGAGCTCTCCTGTAGTTATTCCAGGAGTTACTTTTTTGGCTACCTTGCGCAAAATCTCAGCCAGGATCGGTCCCCCCTTTTTTAGTCTCTCTATTTCACTTTCTGTTTTTATAATAATCATTTTTTATTCTAAACCGAGAGAAACACAAATATCACGATGGACCTCTTCTATAGTCTGCTCTCCTGAGACAGTGTGGTAGGTCACCCGCGGAGATTCCTTCAGAAGCTCTATCGCTGGCACTACCGACTCATGGAACCATTGTATCCGACCCCAAACATCTGATTCCTCTTTGTCATCAGCTCTTCCGCGAGCCATCAACCTTTCAAAAGACCACTCATCACTGACTTCGATATTGATGATATGAGGATGCCAATCAAAGAATTCAAAAGTTGATAGAAAGGCTGGGATTTCGTCCTTGATACGAGGAGTACCATCTATAAAAAGATGTTGATTGCCATTATAGCTTTCTATCAAAGCATGGCTCCAAGCATGAACACCGAGAAATGACGGTGGAAGCTTTCCTTCATCAATCATTTTCTTTGTTAATTTTGCAACAAAAGTGTCACGAGATATAAGCTCACGAAATGCGACTCCGGTCTCAAGACGAAAAGTTTCAGCACTTGGGTCAAGTGCCTTTATTTTATCTTGGAGCAACTGCGCTTGTGTACCTTTACCAGAACCTGACTGTCCAATAAAGATGTAGACTCCCTTATTCATATCAGAAAGTATAGCCCGCCGTCGCTTTTTAAGCTATGGCGAGGTAAACACTTATTCGTGGAGAGAGATTTGAGCGTCAACCTTTCGGATGAGGTCAATAACAACAGAGACAACAATCAAAAGAGATGTTCCTCCAACAGCAAAAGCGGTGATACCAGTTGTTGATCGGATGATAAGAGGAAGCACTGCTACAAGACCTAGGAAAACTGAACCAACGAGAGTGATACGAGTCACAATAGTTGCAAGATAACTAGTAGTTGCATCTCCTGGACGAATACCTGGAACGAAAGCACCATTTTTCTGCAAGTTAGTAGCAATCTGTTTTGGATCAAAAGTCACTGCTGTATAGAAATATGTAAAGAATACAACCAAGAAGAAGTAGACTACAGCGTAGAGCCAAGTGTTTAGTAAGAATGCTTGTAGAGAAGAAGCGATTGTTTGCAAAATCTGGTGAGAAGAGTTGGCAAATGCTCCAGCTAGAAATTGAGGGAAAAGAAGAAGAGATGAAGCGAAGATGATTGGCATCACTCCAGCTTGAGCCAAGCGAAGTGGTAAATATGTACTGTTTCCTCCTAGTGATCGAATACCGCGCACGGCACGAGCATAGGTTACAGGCACTGGTCGCTCTGCTTCATATACATAGACTATACCTGCGATAACCAAAACTGCTACCACAAGATACGCTAAAACTACTGGTATCTGATCTGTAGTGAAGGTAAAGAAAAACTGAGCAATCTTTGAAGGCATAACAGCCAAGATACCCGCCATAATGATAAGAGAAGTACCGTTACCAATACCAAATTCATTGATAAGTTCACCGATCCAAAGCAAGAGCATTGATCCACCTACAATGATGATGATATTTGTAATCAAAGCATTCAAAGATAGTGCATCAATAGCACCTTGTGACTGAAGGTATTTTATAAAACTAAAAGCTTGTAGAACTGCTAGAGGAACAGTGATGAGACGTACGTATTGGTTAAACTTCTTTCTTCCCGCTTCACCAGACTCTTGCATAAGCTCTTTGAGTCTTGGCACCATCATAGAGAGGAGCTGCATGATGATAGAAGCAGTGATATACGGACCGATACCGAGCATCACGATTGAGAAACTAGAGAGTCCTCCACCAGAGAGTGCGTTGAAAATACCGAAAAATTGGTTACCTTCTAAAAACTGACTGAGCTTACTTGTATCTACTCCAGGAACTGGAATAGCAGCCAAAAGGCGAAATACAAACAAAGCAAAAACGACAAAGAGTACTTTGCCCCGAAGTGACTTGTCGGTGAATAATGTTTTTGCTTTTCTAAAAAATGGATTCATGAGAGTTAACTCTTACAGACCGTTTACTTTTCCGCCTGCTGCTTCGATCTTTGTTTTTGCTGTAGCAGATACATCACAGTCAAAGATTTCTAGCTTTTTAGATAGTTCTCCAGTAGCCAAGATCTTTACGTGAGGCAAAACACCCTTGCTTCGAACGATGAGACCTTTAGCAAAAAGAGTACTTGGAGTAACCATTTCACTTGTTTCAAATTTCTTTTGCAATAGCCCAAGGTTAACAGTCGCTGGTGCAATAACGAAAGTCTTGTTCATGTTCTTTCCTCGTCCTCGAAGTTTTGGATACTTTTTAATAATATCACGGATGTGTGGTCGGATTTTGTGTCCTGCACGAGCCTTTTGACCTTTTGTACCACGTCCTGAAGTCTTACCACGAGTACCTCCACGGCCGACGAGTTTAGCTTTTTTGTTTTCAGTTGTTTTCTTAAGTGTATTTAACATATTTTTACTCCTTTGGAATTATAGCCTCAACCTCTGCTGAAAGCTTGATCGGTGCATTAAAAGAATGTTTTGTAGAGATAGCCTGAAGAGCTTTGATAACAGCTCGAGCAGTATTGAGCTTGTTCTTACTTCCTGATAGGACCTTACTTGAAACATCACGGATACCAGCGATAACCAAAATGTCTCGAACTGATGCACCAGCTACAAGCCCCTTACCTTTGTTTGGGAAAAGCATTACTTCAGAAGAAGTGAACTTTGCACGAACGTCCTTTGGAATAGATTGAGTTGCTGTTTTCTTGATCTTGATAGCATTTTTCTTTGCATTTTTAAGAGCCTTGGCAATAGCAAGAGCTGTGTCCCCTCCTTTTCCAGTACCAACACCAACAATACCAGTCTTGTCTCCGATAATCATAGAAACTGCAAAACTCATACGACGTCCTCCAGCAACCACACGAGTCACTCGGCGAATATCGATGATCTTTTGATCAACATCCTTTACGCGATCAGCAAAAGTCTTACCTCCTGCAGGTCGTGGTCGGCGCTCTCCAGTTGAAGGACGTCTTGGTGGAAATGTTGATGAAGTTGTTGTTGGTTTATCAGTCATATTTGTGTATTAAAATTTAAGCCCTGCTTCTCGTGCAGCATCTGCTAGTGCTTTGACTCGACCAGCGTACTTGAAACCATTTCGGTCAAAAACTACAGTGTCGATACCTTTTGCTTGGGCTTCTTTAGCAATAGCTTTACCAGCTGAGATAGATCCTTCCATCTTTGTAGTCTTAGATTTCTTGTCAGTCATATCATTGGCTGAAGCAAGTGTAACGTTAGCATTGTCATCGATAAGCTGAACATACATAAAGTTGTTAGAACGAAACACACTCATACGAGGTCTCTCTGCAGTACCAGAAACAAGCGCACGAACTTTTCGCTTGATTCTTAGTTTCTTTTCTTGTGTGTTTTGTCGTGACATATATTTGATTTAAATTATTATGCAGTCTTCTTACCTGCCTTGCGACGAATAACTTCATCGTGGTATCGGAAACCTTTACCTTTATATGGTTCTGGCTTCTTAAGGGCTCGAACCTTGGCAGTAAACTGTCCAACTGATTCTTTGTTGATACCTGTAACAGTTACATTATTCTTCTCGGCTGTAACAGTAAGTCCTTCTGGGATAGATACTACCACAGGGTGTGAAAATCCAAGTGCAAGATGAAGATCAGTTCCTTTAACTTCACTCTTAAATCCAACTCCTTCAAGGATAAGCTTTCGTACGTATGGTGCAT
>CAYJDV010000004.1:0-24055 GCA_964369095.1 uncultured Candidatus Saccharibacteria bacterium
CATATAGTATCGCCTTCAACAAAGATGGTAAACAAGTTGTGATCCCTGGTGCTGTTCCTTTTGAAGAACTTCAAAAGACTATTGATGGATTGTTGAAATAAATCCTTAAAATATTAAAAAACCCTTACTCAGTAAGGGTTTTTTAATATTTTAATTAGCCCGCTTAGACTCAGCGAGGCTAGTCGAAATAGTTTCTAAGTTTTTGAATCTTGTCATTTTGACGAAGCTTTTCATGAACCTTAGCTTCAATCTGTCTGATACGTTCTCGGGTAACACCAAACTCTCTACCTACTTCTTCAAGAGTATGCTGCACACCATCGATAAGTCCGTAACGCATCTCAAGGATACGACGTTCTTTTGGAGAAAGTTCTGCCAAGACAGCACCCATTTGCTCTTTGAGCATGTTGCGTGTCGCCTCTTGATCAGGACGAAGTAATTTATCATCAGGGATAAATTCTCCGAATGTTGATTTATCTTCATCATCCCCAATAGGCTGTTCAAGTGAGCGAGTTTCTTGATTGATTTGTTCGATAACACGAACTTTTTCTACTTCGATACCCATTTCATTTGCTATCTCTTCTGCCAGTGGGTCACGTCCTAAATCTTGTCCAAGACGACGCATAACTTGTTTATATTTTGAAATAGTCTCAACCATGTGAACTGGTATACGAATAGTTCGAGACTGGTCTGCAAGTGCTCGAGTTATAGATTGTCTGATCCACCAAGTTGCATAGGTTGAAAACTTATACCCTTTAGTCCAATCAAATTTCTCTACTGCCTTAAAGAGTCCGATATTTCCCTCTTGAATCAAATCAAGAAGAGTCAGATCGGCGGTACGGTTGGCATATTTCTTAGCAATAGAAACAACTAGACGAAGGTTAGCTCGAGCTAGTAGGTTTTTAGCTTCTAGATCTCCCGCGGCGATACGACGAGCAAAATCCTTCTCTTGAGCCGCATTAATCAAAGAATATTGACCAATATCTTTGAGATACATTTGTACTGAAGAGAAAGAGTGACTGTCTTTTATGTATTTTGAAAGATCTTCATTGTTATCAACATCAAGAAGGTTTCCCCCTTCCAAAACGTCGATACCTGCAACGCTAAATTTCTCATAAATATCGTCTAAAAATGAAATATTACTCTCAATATCAGGGAACATTTTCAAAATTTCATCATAAGTGATGAAGCCTCTTTTCTTACCTTTTGCTAAAAGTTCATCAGCTTTGACTTCCATATCTTGAAGTTTCTTTGCAGAATTTACTTCACGACGAGGACTTGTACCTGGTTGGCGAATAGTTATTGGTTTTGGTTTTACTTTTTCCTTAACAACAACCTTCTTTACCAACTTCTTTGGCGCTGTTTTTTTGACGCTTTTTTTAACTACTTTTTTCTGTGGTGCCTTAGCAACAGTTTTCTTTTTTGGTGCAGACTTTTTTGCTGCTACCTTTTTGGTTGGCGTTTTTTTAACGCTTTTTTTAACTACTGTTTTCTTTTGTGTCTTATTTTTGTTTTTATTTGGCATACCTTTTAGTGCTCAGAATGAATCATTTACGAAAATTGCTTTTTTGTCAACTTTTATCCTCCTTGACGAGGATGTTCATGGCGGCGTTTATCTATCTCTTGTAAAACATTTGAGAGCTTAGAGATCTCTTCTTCTTGTCCTGCATTTTCAGCCTTCTTTAACTGAAGTGAATATTCTGTTCTTGCATTAGTCAAAAACATTTCAGTTATTTTTGTTACGAGTTCTTCTGCTACTTTCGACCTATCAATATCACTGAGACTAGAGTATTCTCTTTCAACAGTTGTCAGAGCTCGAGCTAGTCTATCTTCTGGTACCGAAGGTGCTGAGAAAACTACATCGGCAATACTCAAAGTGTTTAGTGGTTCTACTATTTTTTCAATTATTTCAGAGCTGAAGCAACTCCTGAGTGCCGTTAGTCTTTCATATGGAGTACTTTCAGGTGAAATATTTTGTTTTGTAATAACCTCTTGGACCTTAACACTTTGCAAAGCTATACCAGAGAGTTCTTCTATGATAGCCGATTCTGGCACTCCTATTTCACTTGAAATCATTCTAATATATAGATTTTTTTCAATTGGAGAAGCGACTCTTGCAAGGAACGGAAAGAGTTTTTCTTTGATAGTTTTAACGAAGACATGAGGCGAAAGTGAAGACCCACGAATAAGCAATAGATGATGTTCTATGAAGTGTTTAGCTTCTTTGAGTTTATCTTTCCAAGCTTCAGCGCCATTGTCTTTGATAAAGTCTGCTGGATCTACTCCTTCTGGCAAAACCACGACTTTAGGATTCATACCTAAAGAAAGTGCTACAAGGGCTGCTCGATCCATGGCCTTTTGACCGGCGTTATCACCATCAAAAGCAAGGAACAAATGTGGCGTTAAACGAGATAAGACCGATAAATTTGAAAACGGATCTACTGCTGAATCTTCTGAAACTGCTGTTCCGGAAGAAGCGACAGTATTTCTAAAGCCAGCTTGGTGAGAAATAACCAAATCAAACTGACCTTCAACCAAAATAGCAAAGTTATTCTTTTTGATATGAAACTTTGCTTTATCAAAACCAAAAAGAGTTTTTGATTTTTGAAAGACTTCTGTTTCTGGGCTGTTCAAATATTTAGGTGCCTTATCATCTTTAATTTCTGGAAAACTTCTACCAGAAAAACCAATCACTCGAGAACTTGAATCCGTCAAAGGAAAAAGTATTCTTTTACGGAAACGATCGTAAACTTTACCTTCAGTTTTTTTAGTTAAACCTGCACGAAGTGCTATCGTCCGCTCAGTATCATTTTTACAAGTACCTTCAATGGTTCGCCACTCGTCCGCCACATATCCTATACGAAAAGTATCGATAGTTTCTTTCAAAAGCCCTCTATCGAACAAATATTGCATTGCCGAAGGGGTTTTTTGTAAAGTGCTTTGGTAAATAAGAGTCGCCTTCTCTAATATCTCGTACAAGGGGTCTGTATCGCTGTATGAGCCTACTTGTCCAGTCAAAGTGACTCCTGCACGCTCTGCAAGAAGTTTAAGACCGCCTTTTCTATCAAGACCTTCGAACTGCTCTACAAAGGTAAATATGTCGCCCTTTGCCCCACATCCGAAGCAGTAGTAAAGACCTCTATCTGGAGATATATAAAACGAAGCAGTCCGTTCGTTATGAAACGGACAGCTCGCCTTAAATTGATTTCCAGATTGTTGGACAGAGATGTAAGAAGACAGTACTTCGGTAATAGGTAATCGTTCTTTTATAGTTTCGAATACCGTTTTCATTTTTATTCTTCGTGGTTTCTTATGTCGTTAACTTTGAGAACTTTTCGATCTCGGAAACCTGTACCAGCTGGAATCAATCGTCCAACCGTAACGTTTTCCTTAAGACCTCGAAGTGTATCTGTTCCACCCTTGATAGCGTTGGTGATCAAGACACGGTTTGTGTTTTGGAACGATGCAGCTGAAATCCAAGATTTAGCAAAGAGTGCTGTTTGAGTAATACCCAAAATGATAAGGTCAGCTTTAGCTTCTCGAAGACCCATGTCTCGCATGCGAGCATTTTCTTCGATAAGATCTGTAACCTCGATAGTGTCTCCGATTGAGAATGCACTTTCTCCGGCATCTTTAACCTTTCGTCGTGAGAACATTTGGCGAACGATAATCTCCAAGTGTTTTCGAGCGATAGCTGCACCTTGCAATTCATACACTTTAGAAATTTCTCGAACGATATAGTCTTCTGCCATTTCCTTTCCTCCGAATTCATACACTTCATCAATGTTTGCTGAACCATCAGTTAGGAGTTCTCCGGCGACAACGTCTTGTCCTGCCTTAACAATAGCAATACGTCTTGGATTAACAACGTAATCAACACTTTCTTTCTTAGCTTCTTTATCGCTAGATAATACAGTGATGATTTTATCAGCACCATCTTCTTTGATTTCAGAAACTGTACCAGCGTATTTTGAAACAAGAGCAGGATTTTTAATAGTTCGACATTCAAAGATTTCTTCAACACGTGGAAGACCTGCTGTGATGTCCACCCCTGCTAGTCCACCGGCGTGGAAAGTTCGAAGAGTCAACTGTGTACCTGGTTCACCGATAGCTTGTGCCGCTACGATACCAACCGCTTCACCTTTTTCGATCAAGTGTCCACGTCCTAGGTCTAGACCATAACAAGTTCGGCAAATACCATAAACTGTTTTACAAGTCATAGGAGTTCGAACGAATACTTCAGAGATACCTTTTTCTTCAACAAGAGTTGCGTCATCCTTCATGATCAAGTGGCCTTTCTTAAAGAGCACTTCTCCATCAGGCATAACGATATCCTTCGCCAAGATTCTTCCTCGAATTGTTTTACCAATTGGTATTTCAAGACCAGAGATAACCTCTTTAACAATTCTCTTTGAAAGTTTAGTACCACAATCCTCTTCAGTGATGATCACATCTTGTGCCACATCAACTAGACGACGAGTAAGGTAACCAGCTCGAGCTGTGTTAAGAGCTGTGTCGGCAAGACCTTTACGAGATCCGTGAGTAGTAATGAAGTATTCAATAGGAGAAAGTCCTTCCTTGTAAGACGGGATGATCGGGAAATCAATAGTGCGTCCAGTAGTGTTCTGAATCATACCTTTCATACCTGCCATCTGAGTCACGTTACTCATAGTACCTCGAGCACCAGAGGTGATCATGTCATACACAGAACTATGCTTTTTAACGGTTGCAATAAGAGCTTTTTCGATTTCACTTTTAGCCTTATTCCAAACTTCAATAACTTTTTGGAAACGTTCTTCATCAGAAAGAAGACCTTCTTCGAACTGTGCTTTAATAGCGTCTTCCATAGCTCGGTGAGTTGCGATGATTGCAACTTTTTCTTTTGGAACAATAACGTTGTCGATTCCCCAAGTAACACCAGAGAGGGTTGCATATTTGTAACCGAAGTTCTTTATACGGTCGAGTACTGGAGCAATAGCAGTGATACCAAAGTCTGAAATCATAGTGTCCACGATACCGATGATTTTCTTTGCAGTAACTTCATCATTTGTATATGGGAATTCTGCAGGGAGTATCGCATTGAACAATAGACGTCCAGCTGTTGTTTCAAATGGCTTTCCTCCAAATTTATCGTATTTTGGATTACTTGTTCCTAGAACAAATATTTTTGCACGGTATGAAATCACGCCCAAGTCATAAGCCATGAGAGCTTCATTTGGACTTGCGAAATACATACCTTCACCTTTATCTCCATCAACAACACTAGTCATCCAGTAACAACCCAAAACGATATCCAACATTTTTGATGAAACGATTGGGTCACCATTTTGTGGCTTAAGCAAGTTCTTATCTGCCGCAACCAAAGTCTTCGCTTCGTGCTGTGCAGTTTCAGAAAGTGGCAAGTAAACACCCATTTGGTCACCGTCGAAGTCGGCGTTAAACGCAGGACAAACGAGTGGGTGAACTTGGATTGCGTTACCTTCGATCAATACCGGCATGAAAGCTTGAATACCAAGTCGGTGAAGAGTCGGTGCACGGTTTAGAAGCACATACTTTCCAGCAATAACTTGTTCAAGGATAGCCCATACTTCTGGAATACCATCTTCAATGAGTTTATTTGCACCACGGATGTTGAATGCAAGCTCTTGTGAAATAATTTTTGAAATCACAAAAGGCTTGAAGAGTTCAAGTGCCATATGTTTCGGAAGTCCACATTGATTCAAACGAAGGTTTGGACCAACAACAATAACTGAACGTCCAGAGTAGTCCACACGCTTACCGAGCAAGTTCTGACGGAAGAGACCTTGTTTTGATTTAAGGTTATCTGACAGAGATTTAAGAGCACGGCGTTGTGCTTGACTCATCGCAGGACTATCTTGTCCAGCAATACTGTTATCAATCAAAGCATCAACTGCTTCTTGCAAGATACGCTTTTCGTTTCGGAGGATAACATCCGGAGCACCGATTTCTTTTAGTTTTCGAAGACGATTGTTTCGGTTGATAACACGTCGGTAAAGATCGTTGATATCACTTGTTGCATGTCGGCCACCTTCAAGAGCCACCATCGGACGAAGTGCTGGTGGGATAACTGGAATACGAGTTAGGAACATCCATTCAGGACGGATTTCAGCGTAGATCATTCCTCGGATAAGAGAGAGTCTCTTATTGAGTTTTTCTCTTTCTGCTGCACCTGCTTTTTCCAAAGACTTTTCAGTCTTAGCTTTTAGTTTCTGTAGATCAATTTCATTGAAAAGTTGAAATACTGCTTCAGCACCGATACCAGCTTCAAACGCAGACCCATACTTGAGTGAATAGTGGTGGTAAGCGATTTCATTCAAAACCTTTCCTGTTCGGATTTCAGCAATTTCTTTCTTTGTGTTTAGAAGAAGAGTCTTGAGTTTATCTCGAGTCTCATCATCTGCTGCATTCTTGAGTTTGTTTTTAAATTCAGTATCAAGATCAGCTATGATGCGGTCTCTTTCATCTTCATGAACTGAAACGATGATGTAACCTGCGAAGTAGATAACTTTTTCAAGTTCAGTAAGAGGAATACCCAAGAGGATACTCATTCGAGATGGAACACCACGAAGGAACCAGATGTGGGCAACTGGTGAAGACAGGTCGATGTGACCCATACGATCACGACGAACGATAGACTGTGTGATTTCAACACCACACTTTTCGCAGATAATACCAGCATAACGAATACGCTTATATTTTCCACAGTAACATTCATAGTCTTTTTCTGGACCGAATATTCTCTCATCAAAGAGACCTCCTCTTTCAGATCTACCTGTTCGGTAGTTGATAGTTTCAGGTTTTGTAACTTCTCCGTATGACCATTCAAGAATCTTCTCTGGTGAAGCAAGCTTCAGAACAATTTTATCGAAATTTGTTGTATCTAATGTTTTCATAAATTTTTTATTCTGATTATTACGCTGTTACTTCTTCACTTTCAGTATCGACGACCTTTGGTGTTCCCCCTTGCAAATCTACGTCCAATGAAAGTCCTCGTAGATAATTCAACATAACCGAGAACGAGGCTGGAGCATTTGGCTCTCTGATTTTTTCGCCCTTAATAATGGCATCGAATGTCGCTGCGCGACCTCTGATATCGTCAGACTTGATAGTAAGCATTTCACGCAAAATGTGTGAAGCTCCATATCCTTCAAGTGCCCAGACCTCCATTTCTCCGAAACGTTGTCCTCCAGATTGAGCTTTACCACCGAGAGGTTGTTGTGTGATAAGAGAGTACGGACCGATTGAACGCATGTGAATCTTGTCTTCTACCATGTGGTGAAGTTTCAAAATGTACATATATCCAACAGCGATATCTTGATCAAATTTCTCACCTGTTCGTCCATCGTATAGTGGCACACAACCATTCTCTGGTAGTCCAGCTTCTTTGAGCTCTGCTTTGATTTCAGCATCTGATGCTCCGCAGAACGGTGGCACGATAGCTTGGTAACCAAGCTCATGAGCGGCCATACCCAAGTGAAGTTCAAGGATTTGTCCAAGGTTCATACGAGATGGCACACCAAGAGGGGTAAGTACTACATCAACCGGAGTACCGTCTTCCATGTATGGCATATCTTCTTCTGGGAGAACAACAGAGATAACACCTTTGTTTCCGTGTCGTCCAGCAAGTTTATCTCCAACTGAGATATTTCGAAGCTGTGCTACTTCAATCACGATCTTTTTGATCACACCACTTTCGAGGTTGTGTCCTTGATCACGTGAGAAAATCTTCACACGAATAATACGTCCACGCTTTCCGTGATCCATCTTAAGTGATGTGTCTTTCACATCGCGAGCTTTTTCAGCGAAGATAGATCGGAGTAGTCGCTCTTCAGGAGTAAGTTCTGTCTCACCCTTTGGAGTAATCTTACCAACCAAGATATCTCCTTCTTTAACTTCAGCACCAACACGGATAATACCGTCTTCATCAAGATCCTTAAGACGAGTTTCTCCAACGTTTGGAATATCTCGAGTAGTGACTTCGGGGCCAAGCTTAGTATCACGAACCACACATGTGAATTCTGCGATATATATAGAAGTGAATTTTGAATCCTTGATCAATCTTTCTGAAAGAATAATCGCGTCCTCATAGTTTGCACCGTTCCAAGACATAAATGCTACGCGCATGTTTTGACCAAGAGCGATTTGTCCGTTGTCAGTAGTAGAACAGTCAGCAAGTAAGTCTCCTTTCTTAACTTTTTGTCCAACAGAAACAACTGGTCTCTGGTGAAGTGAAGAGAAGTTGTTTGTTCTTTGGAAATTAACCAAAGTATATATATGATCTTTACCACTCTTATCACCTTTCACAGTGATTTTTGTAGCGTCGAGTGCAGTCACTTCTCCAGCTTCTAGAGCCATAATAAGACGGCCTGAATATGGAGCAGCATCTTGTTCAATACCTGTAGCAACTAATGGTGCTTCAGGGCGTACTACTGGAACAGCTTGCTTTTGCATGTTACTTCCCATGAGTGCACGGTTTGCTTCGTTATGTTCGAAGAAAGGAATCATAGAAGTCGCAAGAGAGAAAGCTTGGTTTGTCGCTACATCAATGAAATCAACTTTTGATTTTTCAACGATACCTGGAGAAGTTCGGATACGAGCTTCAACACGATCTGGTAGGTTACCTTTTTCGTCGTATACAGTTCCAGCGTGAGCAATAATGTATTTCTCTTCTTCAAGAGCGTTTAGATAAACGATTTCATCAGTGATCTTACCTCCTTTTACTTTCACATATGGAGTTTCGATGATACCGAAGTCGTTGATTCGAGCATAAATAGCTAGACGCAAGATAAGACCAATGTTTGGACCTTCTGGTGTGTGGATCGGACATACACGACCGTAGTGAGAAGTGTGCACGTCACGAACTTCCAAAGTTGCACGCTCACGAGTGAGTCCGCCGGGACCAAGCGCTGAGACAGTACGCAATAGCTCAATTTCAGATAGGACGTTTTCTTGGTCCATGAATTGTGAAAGCTGGTTTGTTGTGAAAAATTCTTTGATACGAGCCTGAAGTGGGCGCTGGTTAACAACCTGTATAGGAAGCGCGTTCATAGAGTCGATAGTACTCATACGATCTTGCACGTTTCGCTTGATCTGAGTCATACCCATGAAGATTTTCTGTTGGAGTAATTCACCAACGAACTTCACACGTCTTGAACCGAGGTGGTCAATATCATCTGGCTTTGATCCTGGTGTAGTGTTCAAAACAATAACGTGGTTGATGATAGCTGCGATGTCTTGTGCAGAGAGAGTCTTGCGAGCCATTTCTTTGTCAGACATATCCATTTCAAAACGATTGTTGAATCGGAATCGTCCAACTGGTGAAAGGTCGTATCTTTCATCTCCAAAGAGTGTTGTGATGAAGTCCTTTGCGTTGTCTGCTGTCGCAAGGTCACCATCTCGAAGTTTTCGGTAGATTTCTACATAAGCTTCTGCTGAACTCTTACTGATATCCTTTTCTAGACAGTGAGCAATAACGGCCTTAGCAGTCTCACTTTTGAAGAGCTTCTTGATCTCTTCATCTGTTGAAACACCAAGTGCGCGAAGAAGCGAAACGATTGGGAACTTTCGCTTTTTATCGATACGTACATAGATAGTGCCATCGGGGTCAGATTCTATTTCAATCCATACACCACGGTTTGGGATGATTTTTGCGCCAAAGAATTTCTTGCCCTTTACTTCAAGTTCAGTGAAAAATACACCTGAAGAACGAGAAAGTTGCGGTACGAGCACACGCTCAACACCGTTGATGATGAAAGTACCATGGTCAGTCATCATAGGGATGTCAGACATGAAAATTTCTTGTTCTTTTTCTGTACCAGTTTGTTTGTTAGTTAGTTTGATCCGTGCTTTGAGACCACTATCATATGAGAGTTTGTTTTCCTTTGCGTGATTTTCACCAAACTTTGGTTCAACCAAGTTGAAAGAAACGAAATCAAGCTGGAATTTTTTTCCAGAGTAATCATTGATAGGAGTGAATTCTTTAAAGACTTCCTTGATACCTTTTTCGATCAACCAGTTGTAAGAGTCAATCTGGTGTTGGATAAGGTTTGGAAATTCGACGAGTGGCTTCTTGTATTTTGAAAAATATTTCTTCGGACGAACAGTACTTTGGTCTTTTGTGTTTTTACTCATTATTGTATATATCGCAAAAAATCGCCAAAACGTCGAACAATAACGTTTGGCTTATTCTAATAAGGATTCTCTAAAGCACAGGGACTCTTTGGCCGTAACTCTTCCGGAAGCTGTAAGGCTCCAAATATAGCTCATCTGTCTTGTAATGTCAACCTTAGTTATCCGTAACTAAAAAAGCCGTCCTCAACTGAGAACGGCCCGTACTGTGCTTGGTTTGTAATTAATAAGTTTTTGTATTGTTTTGAAAAAAATGTATACCACCTTGACGCCTGTCTCCCATGAGGTTAAATGCTGTCTTACTGTATATATCATTTAATTCAATCTTTTTACCAAATAGTATTACCGGTTCGTCGAAATTATTTTCTACGAATAGAACTTCATCTGATGCAACAGTAGATTCTTCCTCTACTAACGGCTTTGAAGTTTCTTCAACGTTGGTGATATTTTCAATTGGCATTTCAACGACCATTCCAGACATGCTGATATTTAAATCGTTATCTGTATTTGGAACAATAGCAAGGATTTGACCCTTCTTATAAGAAGTTTTTCTCCTTCTACCATTTGATGCGATTACTATATTATTTTTTCCCATGATTTTAAGTTTGACTATACAATAGCACTTATAAGTATAAATGTCAATAGCTACTTCTTCTGCCCTGCTCTCCAGGCTTCTATTTTCTTGTGGTCCCCAGTAGTCAGCACTTCTGGCACTTTATGCTTTTTACCTTTATATATAAGGATTTCTGGGCGAGTATAGACTCGTGGACTAGCTGTTCGAGCCTCCTCTAGTGACTCCTGATCCCCTAAAACTCCAGGTATTTGCCTTACTATTGCGTCAGTCATAACTAGGGCTGGCAATTCCCCACCGGTTAAAACATAATCCCCGATACTATATTCATCAGCTTTCAGTATTTTTCGTACTCGATCGTCTACTCCTTCATATCGTCCGCAAATAAATACAACATCTGAGTATGTTTTAGCCATTTTCTTGGCGATGACATTTGTAAACATTTTCCCGCTTGGAGAGAGCATGATGACCTTGGTCTTTCCTGCCTTCTTCATTTTAAGTTTCCCGTAAGCTCGAAGTATCGGCTCAGCTGTCATAACCATTCCTGGACCACCACCATAAGGACGAAGGTCAGTTTTACTGTGTCTATCTTTTGAATAGTCGCGGATATTAAGCACGGCAAAATTTGCCAACTTTTTGTCTTTGGCGCGCTTAAGCATCGCTTCCCCAAGGTAGCTTTCAATCATCTCTGGAAATATGGTTAGAAAATGAAATTTCATAATGTAACAATACAATATTTTAATAATTAGTCAAAAGAAAAAACAGGATTATCAAAATCCTGCTTAATTATTTTAGGGGAAGACTTTATCCCCAATTGTCATCATGGTGACCACCGGAACCAATACCAGAAAAAGTCTGTATGCGCTTGCAATCATCTTCTTCTTTGTTCCAGCCTGAAGCATCTTTAACAAAAGGAGCTGAGCCTGTAATACTTTCCATAAAAAAAGTTTAAAAGTAAACGATATAAATTCATATTTATTGTAACATAAAAACCCTCCGAGTGGAGGGTTTTTATGTCTTTATAGATCCTTCAAATCCGCCATTGCGTCATCGAGGTTTGCCACATCTGGTTGTCTTTCGTATCCAGCTGGTTCATTAATCTTGAGGTTCACGCGGGCATTGTGCTTCATACCAACAACACGTAGGAGTGTTCGGATAGCCTTAGCAGTGTTGCCTTGGCGACCAATTATCTTACCCATATCTGTTGGGTTTACTGACATAGTAAGAAGTACCCCCATTTCGTCCACAGTTCGGTCTATCACTACGTCATTTGGGTTTTCCACAAGAGCCTTTACTACCATTTCCAAGAATTCTTTGTCATTCATATCATTATCTGTCTTAAAGTATTAATACCATCATTCTACCAAATTCCCCTCTTTTAAGCGAGCCGTAAATATATACATAAAAGCCGTAATATATTTTATTTTCATTTTTCATTCCCAAGCGAGTACAAAAATACTACTGTCATAATGATGGCTTTCGCAGGCTGACTGAGCCTTATTCCTCAAGCGAGCACAAAATAAAAATACTACAAAAGGTGACTTCCGCAAGGCGACTGGCCTGAGGATGAGCGAATTTTCAGCAGAAAATTACGCGACAGCTTTTGTAGTATTTTTATTTTTGCGAGCGACCTACTACTTCTTTTTCTTAGGAGCGTCCTTTCTCTTAACAGTTGGACTTTTTCTAGCGAGTACGTTCTTTTTCTTACCTTCGATCACTTTGTGCTTAACGAGCATATTGTGAACTGTTGGAGAAACTTGAGCGCCGTTCTTGATCCAGTGAAGGATTCGGTCATTCTTTAGGATCACGGTATCGCTTTTAAGTGTTTGTGAACCAAGAATTTCCAAAAACTTACCACTTTGTGGGCCATTTTTTGAATCAGTAACAACCAAGCGAAAAGCTGCTTCGTTCTTCCGTCCAGTGCGTTGTAGTCTTATCTTTAACATGTGCCGATGATAATAGCAGACAATACAAAAAGAGTCAAAGAAATTCTATGCGGATTCTACCCGCCATGTTACAGTATTCCCATGCAAGCCAATAATACAGAGCTGAAAGTCGGAGCACAATTTGAAGGCTCTATTAATATATCTACAAAAGGCATCGGTTATGTGCGAGTCCGAGACCTGCCTGGTCAGAAGAACATCAATATAAGTATCGAAGTTCCACGCGAATCCCTTAACCGGGCTTTTCATGGCGACACAGTGCTAGTAGAAGTGACAGGTCTTCCTCCGGCAGAAAATCCAAGAGGTAAAGTAGTAGATATCCCTCGAAGAGCCAAGGTTGGTTATAGTGGTACACTCGACTTCGCTCAAGGCGCACACTGCATCACTTCAAATGATGGACGCATGTATACTCCGATCATTATCCCGACAGACAAACTCTCTGGTGCCAAACAAGGTGACAAAGTTTTCTGCTCTATTACTGATTGGGCTGATCCTATGGGCACTCCGACTGGAGAAGTCACTCGCGTACTTGGTAAGCCACTTGAGAACAATGCGGAGATGCTTTCTTTGGCACTTGAAAAAGGTTTCGATGATACTTACCCTCCAGCTGTTGAAGAAGAAGCTAAGAAAATACATGAACGCGGTATAACTCCCGAAGATATTTCTCCTCGCCGAGACTTTCGTACCACTACTACTTTCACCATCGACCCAGCCGATGCCAAAGACTTTGACGACGCCATTTCTATAAAATTCTTAGACAACGGAAACACTGAAGTCGGTATCCATATCGCTGATGTTTCAAACTATGTTGTTCCAGGGACTGCCATAGACACCGAAGCATACCGCCGTGCGACTTCTGTTTATCTAGTAGATCGTACTATCCCGATGCTTCCAGAAGTATTGTCTAACGAACTTTGTAGTTTGAACCCTGATGTAGATCGATTGACTATGAGTGCAGTGTTTGAAATCACTCCAGGATTTGAAGTGGTCAATGAATGGTTTGGAAAAACAGTTATTCACTCTCACTACAGATTCACTTATGAAAATGCTCAAGAAGTATTAGATAAAGGTGAAGGTCCTTTTCTCAAAGAGCTCCAAGCGGCTCTAGCTATCGCTCAAGACTTGGAGAAGAAAAGATTTATCTCTGGAGCACTATCACTAGACTCACCTGAAGTGAAATTCACACTCGACGAAAACGGTCACCCGACAGGAGTCTACACAAAAGTCCGTGGACAAACTCATCACATGATCGAAGAGTTGATGCTTTTGGCCAACAGAAAAGTAGCCAAGTTCATCGCCACTCGAGACAACAAAGCACAAGAGATATTTATGTATCGTATCCACGACAAACCAGACCTTGATCGTATGGCTGATTTGCATTTGTTTTTGAAACGTCTAGGGCACAACCTTCCACTCGACGAAGATGGTCTGATACCTTCTAAAGCACTTAACGATCTTTTGATTTCACTCGAAGGAAAACCAGAAAAAGAAACTGTGCAGATATCTATCATCCGTTCTATGGCCAAGGCTATTTATTCAACCAAAAACATTGGCCACTATGGATTGGCTTTTGAATACTACACACACTTCACTTCCCCTATTCGTCGATATCCTGACCTTGTCGTTCACCGACTACTTGAAGCATACCTACACAATGAAACTGTCGGCAAAGATACCTGGGCGGGTTATGAAAAAATAGCTTCACATTCTTCTATCCGAGAAAAAGAAGCAGCTGATGCAGAGCGAGCTTCTATCAAATACAAACAAACAGAATACATGGCTGACCGTATCGGACAACAATTCGATGGCTCTGTGACTGGAGTATCTATGAATGGACTCTTTGTTGAAGAAAAAGAAAGTAAATGTGAAGGTATGATCCGACTTCGAGATTTGGGAGATGATTATTTCGAATACAACGACAAGGAATTAGCGATCGTAGGAAAGAGAACAAAGAAAACTTTCAAGATTGGAGACAAGGTCAAGTTCAAAGTTGCTGGCGCTGATATTACAAAAAGAATGATCGACTACAAACTTGTCTAAAATTTTTCAAAAAAAATATATTTTGATTTTTATATTGCTTGCTATGGCAGTAGTGGCAATTTATGTATTTAAAACTCAAATAAACACAGCTCTCTACAAAGGAGTAGAAACTATCAAAGAAAATGTTAACAACGAAGACTTACTTGCTGGTCTTAAGAAAGAAGGAACAAAAGGTATCACGATGTTTCGCGGCAACAATACCCGAACATTTTATGGAACAGGTCCTATCCCGACAAATCCAGCAGTACTCTGGCAGTACCCTAAAGACAAAGCTCTCTGTAGTAACTCACCGGTTGGAGGAGTCGCCAAGATTTGGTGTGGTAATGGTTGGACCGGACAACCAGTTGTATGGGAGCGACCCGACGGTATCACCGAAGTTATCTTTGGTGCATATGATAAAAAAATACATTTTCTAAATGCAGAAACTGGCCAAGAGACTAGAGAATCTTTTGTTACAAAAGACATCATCAAAGGATCAGTGACATTAGACCCGGACAACTTCCCTCTTTTATATACTGGATCAAGAGATAACTTTTATCGCATCATTGCACTAGACCGAGATGTTCCGACAGAACTCTGGAAGCTTGAAGCCAAGATCAGTGATGGTGTTTGGAACAATGACTGGGATGGAAATGGCCTGATAGAAGACGATATTTTATATGAAGGTAGTGAAAACGGACTCTTCCATATCATCAAACTCAATCGTGGATATGATGCCCAAGGAAAAGTAACAGTTGCTCCAGTAGAACTCGTCACTATCCCGACGTTTTCAAAAGAATTTATCGCCCTAGTTGGTGATGAAGATTTGAGTATTGAAAGTTCACCTCTTAAAATCGGCAACGTTGTTTATATCGCCAACTCAGGAGGTAGAATTATGGGCTTTGATGTTTCTAGAGCCGAAGAAGGTGTCGCCCCAACTGTCTTTGATTTTTGGACTGGAGACGACACTGATGCCACACTCATTGCAGACGAAGATGGATATATCTATGCAGTCTCTGAAGAAGAGAGATTAAACGCTCGCTCAAAAGAAGTCGGTCAGGTTATAAAGCTCGATCCTAAAAATCCAAGCAGTCCATTGGTTTGGGGTGTGCACGTACCCAAAAAAGGTGGTGTCACCGGGGGTGTCTGGGCTACTCCTGCTCTCTACGAAGGATACCTATATGTCCCAACCAATCCTGGAGATCTGCTGACTATTGATACTAAGAGTGGAGATGTTACTGATAGTATTCATATCGGTTATCACACCTGGTCTTCACCAAATATTGTTGATGGCCAGTTACTCCTCGGTACTTGTGAAGGAAAATTACAAAACTATTCATTGAACGATCCATCAAAACCAGCTCTAACCTGGGAACTCCCTATCAAAAACCAAGGTTGTATCGAATCTACACCAGCAATCTGGAACGGTAATTTCTATTTCGGTACTCGTGAAGGATTTATTTTCAAGGTTGGGCAAAAATAAAAGCTACCCGTTTGGATAGCTTCTTCTGTCTTAGGTATAAATTCTAACTATATCTCCTTCTAATTCTTCTCAATAAAGGAGAGTCATAATTTAAACCTTTATTTTTTCTCAAATGCAATTTAGTTTCATCAATACGTTCTTCTAAAAAAAGAATAATGTTACCTTTTTTCCCGTGAGCTCTTAATTGTGACTTAAAATTCTTAAGACGAGCTTTCAACTTTTTATTTGCTATAGGCATAAAAATTAATTTGTTTCTACTCTACCCTACTCATTGACAAAGTCAAGACTGGGTTGTAAGGTAAATAAAAATTTACATTTATGAAAAAGTTTCCTGAAGCACTGCAAGCGCTCCTTAACAGCGCAGAACACTTTGACAGAAAAGAATGGGCAAAATATTTATTCGCAAGTACAAAAACAATTGAAGACTGGATTGACGAGAAAGATGTTCCCAGGCCTGATCATTTATTTAAGATACTTTCGTATCTCGATGGATTCAATAATGAAAAAATTATTGTGGCAATAATAAATTTTCATGTGATGGCCGATCTTCCTATCGAAGAAGTAATAAGCTCCAAAAATGTTGGACAATTCAAAGCAAAAAATATTGCTGAATACGTCACGAAAGTGGTCTTTCCGAACAATCTTGCATACGAGCTGTCGAAGGTACCCTCGAAATACCGCCTTAAGATTATACAATTCATTAGCGAAGTAGTGAGAGTATCAAATGGCATATTAAAAGAAGGGGGTCCTGATGCAGCCCGAACACAAGCATTGATCCTGGAAGGGAGTACAGAAAAAATCAAAAAAATGTTCCAAAAAGCTTAATTTATAAATAGCCGTAACTGGCTATTTTTTTATTCAAAGTCGGACAAAAATAAAAACCATTCTTTTCAGAACGGCCTTGAAGAGATTTTTGAAACACCATTGGCAACAAAATAATTGCCGCAGATATTAATATAAAAAGTACTATACCGATCCAAACAGCCCTTGAAGCATTTTTAGAGTTTTCACGCAAAATCTCTTTATTGCGTAATCTCTCTTCTTTACTAAATTTCATATAAAATATTTTTAATTATGAGTGATTTACGTTACTCTACCCTACTTACCAACAAAGTCAACAATAGTTGAAAGCTCCGCTTATTGGTGCTATGATGTACTCGTTTCACCTATGGCACAGACACTCCAAATCATTCAAATAGTCTCAAGTCTTCTAATAGTAGTACTTGTCCTCATCCAACGCGGTAACAGCGGTGACATGGGTAGTACTCTCGGAGGCGACGGCGGATCGTTTATGCAAACACGACGTGGTGCGGAGCGTTTTATCTTTGTGCTTACTATTATAGTCGCTATCATATTTGCTGGTGCAAGTCTCGCATCACTTGTATTGTTGAAGTAACAACAGCCCCTATTTATATAGTTTTTGGTGAGTTCGTACTGCTTTATAAAAGCTTTTTCTTATGAGAACACTATTAACATCCTTTTTTTCTTTTCTTAAAAGAAAAAAAATACCAACAAAAGAAAATCTTATCGAAATAAAAGACCACCCATTCTCTTTGTACAAGGGAGTTCTTATTTTTTCTATACTAATCAGTGCTTCATTATTTTTAGCACTGTTGATGAATATCAGTGGCCGACTCTCTGTTGAAGCTCCTGACTATGGCGGTACGCTATCTTTCGGAGTTATTGGCTCTCCTCGTTTTATAAACCCCCTACTATCCTCTAGTGAGACAGACCAAGCACTTTCATACTTAGTTTATAGTGGACTAGTAGTCGATAGCGGAGACGGGACGCTTAAACCCGTTCTTGCTGATCACTTTATCGTCAGCCCTGACGGCAAGGAGTACCAATTTGTACTAAAGAACAATTTATCATTTTCAAATAAAAAACCGCTAACCAGTAACGACGTTGTCTTTACTTTTGAAACAAAAAAACAACTAGCACTATTAGTTGATCCGACAAGTACCTGGGCAAATGTTTCAATAAGCGCACCTGATGAGAGAACTGTAGTTATAAAAACAAGCGGAGATAAGTATGCCTTACCCGAGAAACTAGACTTGGGTATCGTACCAAAAGCTCTATGGGAAAGTATTCCTCTTGATGGAATAAAAGACAGTACTTTAAATATTGACCCTGTTGGATCTGGACCTTTTCGTATTACAAAACTCAAATACACAAACACTGTCCCAGAAGAAGTCATACTAAAGAGAAATATGTTTTTTTCTGGTCTAAAACCATACATAAGAAAAATAAATATTCACATATTTGCAAACCAACTAGATCTAAAAAGTGGAATACTCGAAGGAACAGTTGATAGTACAGATCTACTATCTGGTACTTATATAGACGAAGAAATAACAAAAGATTTTGATGTATCTAAAATCTCGACCGAAAAAAACGTATCTCTTTTTATTTTACAAAATACTAAAGGTGGCAATGTAGATACAGCCTTGAAACAAATAGGTAAAGGTATTGACAGAAATAAAATAATTGCTATCATTGAAAATGGTTATGGTTTTCCCTCAGAAGATTCTCTGGGAAACGCTACTACTGATGAAGTAATCAGTGAGCTGACAAAGCTAGGGTACAAAAAAAACGAATCAAATGTACTCACTAAATCCGGTTCTGAAATACAAACCGCGATTGTCGTGAAAAAAGAAGAACAACTTTTACAAACCGCTCAATTATTGTCACAAGAGTTATCTAACTTTGGTGTTATCAATGAGTTAAAAGTATTCGATCAAGGATTATTTACTGATCAAGCAAATCAGAGGGTTTATCCTTTTATCCTCGGAACACAGTCCGACGTCCCTACTGGCTATGACACTCTCCTACCTTTATATACAAAAATAGTTCCCATTATATCCAAAAGCTATATTCATGCTCCCCCTCTACCAC
The DNA here is from genome assembly GCA_964369095.1 of uncultured Candidatus Saccharibacteria bacterium. Taxonomy (GTDB): domain Bacteria; phylum Patescibacteriota; class Minisyncoccia; order Phycocordibacterales; family UBA9973; genus UBA4124. The sequence continues at coordinate 19,058 of CAYJDV010000004.1, forward strand.
AAATTAGATCCCGAGCAGAAATATTCAAAAATATAGAAAGCTGGTACGTAAGAACAGATAAAGTATGGAAAATTTTTAATTAATAACAATTTATGACAGAACAAATACAAATACAAACAAATACAACACCAAGGCCTGCAAATACAACTGCAGTACCTGCAAAAAGACCTTTCACTAAGCCTTTCCCAAAGAGAAACAAATCTTTCGGCAACCGCAACCAGTTCAAGCGTCGACCTACACAACCTACTCTTGAAATCCGAGAACTAAATGCAGAACCACTAGAGCGCAAGACTGCACACATTCCAGATATTGCCCCTGATGTGATACGTATCATCCCACTAGGAGGAGTAGAAGAAATCGGTAAGAACATGACCGCTATTGAAATCGGTGACGATATCATCGTTATTGATGCTGGTATGTTCTTCGCCAACGGCGAAACTCCAGGTATCGACTACGTGATTCCAAACACTCGTTATCTTGAAGAAAGAAAACATAAAATCCGAGCTCTTATTGTGACTCACGGTCACTTGGATCACATCGGTGGTGTTCCTTTGGTACTATCTCGTATCGGTAATCCACCAGTATATTCTCGTAACCTTACAGTCTTGATGATGCGAAAGCGCCAAGCAGAATTTCCGCACTTACCCGCACTGAATGCTATCACTGTTGAAAAAGACGAATCAATAACTATCGGTAAAATCAAAGTGAAGTTTTGGGGTGTGACTCACACTATTCCAGACTCTATGGGTATCATCATAGATACTCCATATGGATGGATCGTAAACCCTGGAGACTACAAACTCGATCAGATCGATGGCATCGTTTCGGCAGATGAAGAAAAAGAATACAAAATCTTTGATAATGCCAAGACATTGCTCTTGATGACTGACTCAACCAACATTGAAAACGAAGGTTTTGCAATGCCAGAAGTGAAGGTCCACCAAGGTATCGAAGGTATTTTGCGTAGAGAAAAGAACAACCGTATCTTTATGGCGGCTTTTGCTTCTCACATCACTCGACTTATCAAAGTTATAGAGATCGCAGAGAGCCTCGGCAAAAAAGTCGTACTGGAAGGTCGCTCAATGAAATCAAACATTGATATCATCACTCAAGCAGGACTTCTTAAAACACAAAAAGGTACTATGATCTCAGCTGATGAGATAGATCGCTATCCTGACCATCAGATATTGGTTCTTATCACTGGAGCTCAAGGAGAAGAATTTGGAGGACTAAACCGTCTTGCACAAAAGAGCAACAAAAAACTCTCTCTTAAAAAGGGCGACAGAGTCATCCTTTCGGCATCAGTTATCCCAGGTAACGAACGTGCTGTTGAAAAAATGAAAGATGGACTATCTCGACAAGGAGTTAAGCTTATCAGTTACCGAACACCTGGTGAAGAAATAGTGCACGCTACAGGTCACGGAAACAAAGAAGATGTTAAGTGGTTGCACAAAAAAGTAAATGAGAAGTTCTTTATTCCAATTCACGGAAACCACTTTAGACTCCAGATGCACAAAGAGCTCGCTATGGAGATCGGTATGCCAGAAGAAAATATCATCGTTCCAGACAACGGTAGTATTATTGAAATTGTTGAAGGTGGTACCAAGATGGTAATGCGAAAAGAAAAAGCGCCATCGAACCCGATGATCGTTGACGGATTCTCTATTGGAGATGAACAAAGCGTTGTTCTCCGGGACAGACAAGCACTCTCTGAGGCTGGTATGTTCGTGATCATCGCTACAGTCGACCAAAAGACTGGACTACTCCGAAAGAGCCCTGATATCATCTCTCGTGGTTTCGTCTATCTTAAAGAGAGCCAAGAGCTCTTGAGACACACTCGTATACTTATCAAGAAAACAGTTGAACAGTCATACAAAAATGGTGACCAAGTAAACTTAGATAATGTAAAAAATATGGTTGCTGATACTGTTGCAAAATACTTATATCAAAAAACCGCTAAGAGTCCTATCGTAATACCTGTTATACTTAGTTTCTAAGTAACAAGTAAGCATGCGAAACATTAGATTTATTTTTCTAGCATCATTTTTCTTTTCTCTACACATGGCCCTTCTGGCTTATGTGAACTCGAGCATGCTCGCAGTCTTCGCTTCACCAAATCTAATCAGTCTAACTTATGTCTTGGCTTCAATCTTGTCATTGTTACTGATGACCCTTGCTCCGCAAATAGTTAGGTCCTTAGGAAATGTTAAATACGTAGTCTTTTCCCTAATGGCTAGTGCATCTTTGTTGTACATGATTAGTACTCACTCGGGGATGCGAATAATACCGCTTTTTATTCTTTACTTCTCATTGAACTCTATAGTTCTATATGGACTAGATCTATTTCTTGAACATTACTCAAGTGAGAGTCAAACTGGTAACATTCGCGGCCTATATCTAACCTTAGGAAACATCGGTTGGGTTATCGCCCCTCTTATATCTGGATCTCTTGAGACCAATTTTGGCTTCTCTATTATTTATTTGGTTGCCGGTATTTCAGTTGTAGTAACTATGTGTGTTGTACTTTTTAGCCAAAGAGGGTTTGTCGACAAGGCGTACCCAAGGCTTCACCTGATAGACAGCTTAAAAATACTCATGAAGAATAAAGATTTGAGGATGATAGCATTCTTAAACTTCTTATTGCAGTTTTTCTTTGTGATCATGGTTATTTATTCTCCCGTATATCTGACTTCTATTATCGGTTTTTCTTGGAAGACGCTAGGGGCGCTTCTATCTATCATGCTTTTACCTTTTGTTATTTTCCCTTACCCTTCTGGACATATCGCAGACAAATATTTAGGAGAAAAAGAACTGATGGTAGGATCTTTGATTCTTATGGGGTTAGCAACTCTGTACTTTGCTCAAATCGGCGCTGGGAGCTTTACTGTATACGCTATAGCTTTGTTTCTGACTCGTATGGGAGCAAGTATATTTGAAACTATGTGTGAAAGTACCTTCTTCAAACGCGTCACCGATGCTGACTCTTCAGTGATCAGTGCTTATCGAAATATGATGCCTGTTGCATATGTTGTTGGTCCGCTTATAGGAGCTACAATATTTAGTATGACTTCATACAAAACACTCTTCTCCCTTCTTGGTGTACTTATGCTTATAGCTAGTATTTATACTTTTAGATTAAAGGACACTAAATAATATTTTTAAAATATCTAGGCTTTAAAAATAAATAAAAAAACCGACCACTAAAGATCGGTTTTTTTATTTATTAAATTAGAATATTATTTTAGAACTCCAATCTTAAATGAAGCGAGTTCTGAGACTGGTCGAGCTTGACCACCGTGCTGTCCGTTAAATGCACCACTTGCATCTACTCCACACATACCTTTGATAGCACTTGAGCCACCAGGGTGAGCAGAGATCCAAGAAGTTACATTATAAACAGAGCCATTAACTGCGGTCCAACAGCTTGCACTAGTGTTGTGAAGCTTCACATCAGCCAAAGTATAAGCGGTAGCAGTAGAACCAGAAGGAGGAGTAACTACAACTGGAGGTGTTCGTGGCTTGTCATCATCATCGTCACTATCTTCTCCTTCATCATCGTCATCACCACCTCTTCCTTTACTGCTAGAGTCATATCTATCATCACTATCGTCATCGTTTTTATTACTATATTCTGATTTATCAGAGTTATCACTTGTCTTGATTTTGATTTCACCTTCTTTTACTTCAACACGGATCTTGCCGTCAACTGTTCGAAGATCAATACGTGATTCTCCATCATCATCTTTTTTAACAGTTACACCAACAGTACTATCCGCTGGTAGAGTTGCTAAATATTTATTTAACTCATCAGTTATAGTTTTAAGTTTGATATTAGTATTTGCATCAGCAGAAGATGAAACACTGTTTAACAAAGCAATAGCGGCGTTTATCCCTACTGTTACTCTAGTCTTATCTTCTTTAGAAATATCTACAGAAGTAGTTCCTGTTTTAGGTGAGCTGATGTGTTCTACCTCTTTCACTCTTTCGTCTGCAAAAGCAACGCGAAGAGTATCTTTCTTTTGTTCACTAGCTAGATTGATTCTAAGATTCTCAACTGCTCTATCTATAGCAAAAAGAGTGTCTCCTGGAGCAGAGTTGTCAGCCAAAGCGACAGTTCCTCCTAGGCCAACAGCGATAATAAGAGCGGCAATAATAGGTTTTAACATAAATTGTTTGTTTTGTTTAAATGGTAATGTTTTTTTATTTGCTCTAACAACACTTTCCCAGACACGACTTTGTTCCTCAATCGAAAGGGTTCGAAATGAGGTTTCAGAGATTATTTTTTCTATGTCTTGGTTATTGTTATTCATAGCGTAAAGTATTTTTTAAGCGCGATATGGCTCGATGGTGACGAACCTTGAGCGCATTTTCGTTACTTTCCAGAAGCACAGCGATCTCTGCAAAAGAATGCCCTTCTATGTGTCTAAGTATCAAGATCTCTTTATCTGCTGACCTAAGTGATTGGAGAGCATTTAGTACATCTATTTTTGTACTATTTTCTCCAATACTAGTATCTTCAACATCTTCCAAAGATTCGAGTGACACATCTCTTTTCCATGACCGAAAGATTCTTCCAAGTTTTCTTGAAGCTATTCTATACAAGAACGCATCAAGTGAAGTATCTCCCTGATATGAAAACGAAGGCAATCCTTTCCAAAAATCAACGAACGTTTCCTGAAGTACATCGAGAGCATCTTCTCGGTTTTTCGCCCTGGGCCGGATAAACCGGAAGACCCGAGGAGAAAGCATGCTAAAAAGCACTCGAAAAGATTCTTCGTCCCCCGCTTGCGCACTGAGGACCAACGATTGTAATTCTACGGAATGTTCCATACGAGCCTCTATACTTATAATACCAGTATACCAGCAAAAGGTTACAGTTTATTTTTAGAGCACAACTTCCCAAGACTCTGGGTTAGCAGACAAATCTGCGTACCTTATCCATCTTGGCTCAATGATGAAATACTGCTGGTGTGGATTGCCTTTATGCTTTTCAAATCC
>CAYJDV010000005.1:0-19979 GCA_964369095.1 uncultured Candidatus Saccharibacteria bacterium
TAGGAGATGAATTAAAACAACAACTCGCTTATTTTGAAAAAGAAGGCAAGCTTCTAGAAGCAGAGCGTATCAAGCGACGAACTACTTATGATATGGCTATGATTCGTGAAATGGGTTATTGTTCAGGTATTGAGAACTATTCACGCCTTCTCTCTGGTAAAGCAGCAGGAGAACCGCCAGAGACTCTTCTTTCATATTTTCCGCACGACAAGAATGGCAATCCAGAGTTCATGCTTTTTATTGATGAATCACATGTGACCATTCCTCAACTCTCTGCTATGTATGCAGGTGATGCTTCACGAAAAAATACTTTGGTGGAATTCGGCTTTCGTCTTCCGAGTGCTAAAGACAACAGACCACTTAAGTTTGATGAATTTCAAGAGCGCATTGGCCAGGCTATATATGTCTCAGCTACTCCAGGTAAATACGAAGCAGAATTTTCAGAGCAGGTGGTGCAACAAATTATTCGTCCGACTGGTTTGGTTGATCCTGAAGTTGTTGTTCGTCCTATTTTGGAAAATGGGGATCCCGCCTCGACTCGTGGAGACGACTCGTCGACGCGAGGCGGGTATCACGGCCAGGTGCAAGATTTTATTGCCGAAGCTACAAAAGAAATCAAAAAAGGCGGAAGAGTGCTTGCGACAACACTGACCAAGAAGATGGCAGAGGATCTTTCGACCTATCTTAAAGACAAAGGTATCAAGGCTGAATACATGCACAGTGACATCAAGACTATTGAGCGCATCCAGATCATCACTAAGTTCCGTAAAGGAGTTTTTGACGTACTCGTTGGTGTCAACTTACTTCGAGAAGGTCTCGATATGCCGGAGGTGTCTCTGATTGGTATTTTGGATGCTGACAAGGAAGGTTTTCTACGTAGTGAAGTTTCCCTTATTCAAACCATTGGTCGTGCAGCCCGAAACTCAGATGGTCGGGTTATTCTCTATGCTGACCACATAACCGGTTCTATGGAACGCGCTATGGGCGAAACTAAGCGTCGTCGCGATGTCCAGCTCGCATACAATAAAAAGCATGGCATCACACCGATGACTATTTCTAAAGCTATCAATGACATCACTGAAGGTATGGAAAGTGACCATGCAAAAGCCGTGAACGCAGAACTAGCACTCGACATGGAACTCTTCGCTGCAGTAGAGAAAGCAAGTAAGGGTAAGAAGGGAAGAGGAAAGAAAAACCCTATAGAGAAACTTATCATTATCAAAGAAGCTGAAATGAAAGAAGCTGTTAAAGTCCTAGATTTTGAAACTGCAGCAATTCTTCGTGATGAGATTGGGGTATTAAAAGAGAAGACTTATATAAATCCATAGTATGTATTCATTTTCAGTATATTCTTCACCTATAACCTTTCCGTTTTGTTTTGCTGTACATACTTGGGTTGTTTTAGAGTCTCCAGAGCTTGGCACTAAGAGATATGAAATACATAAATTCCTAAACAAAAAGACAGGTAATTATTTTTATACAAATGCGCAACCACCAAATGAAGGAATGTCTTTATTTATGATTCCGAGAAAGTTTTATTCTAAGAAAAGATTTAAATCAAAATGCATTTTTAAATTAACCGGAGAACAAGCAAAAGAGGTGGTGGAAAATATAGAAAGCAGTATTACTAGCTACGCGTATTTAAATAAGTATCATCTATACCCTGGACCTAATTCAAATACTTTTACAAGATGGATTTTAGATCTTAACGAAGCCACTAAGAACGTAAAACTCCCTTGGAATTCTTTTGGTAAAAATTATTGTTTTCGAGGTAGTGGGTGTAAATGAGAAACTAATCCAATAGCAGTGGCAATAATTACCAAGTTTTTAATAATGTATTGACCCTCTAGGGTTGGAACCATAAATGATTGCCAAGTAGAGTCCGGTAGGAAGAATAACGGGAGTACTGTTGTGCCCATATGAAAGAGAAGAAGCGGAAGTACTATACGCTCAGCGCCTTTGATAAGAAAGAGTATACCTATTAGACATTCAAAAGCCGCGAAAAGAAAATAGAAAGTATTGAACGCCATGAAGTTAATAGTTTGATCAAATAGGGCATGCACCAATGGCCCAGCAGGAGACAATCCTATTAATTTCAAAAAACCGAACCAGAAGAAAACTACAAAAAGGGCGATACGAGCAGTGGGAACAGATATCCTTCTAAAAAAGTGAATAAGATTATGATCTAGTCTGTATATTTCCATATCAAAAGTATACACTATTTTGGCCTAATTTTACCTTTAAAATTATGGTACAATCGCTCTATCTTTATGAAGAAACCAGACGCTAAAAATGAATCTGACCAACTTATCGTTGTTAAAGGGGCCCGAACACACAATCTCAAGAATGTGTCTGTTGAGATGCCTCGTGGCAAGATGGTGGCTATCACTGGCCTTTCAGGGTCCGGCAAGAGTTCTCTAGCTTTCGATACTATCTTTGCTGAAGGGCAACGCCGTTATGTAGAGAGTCTTTCTTCTTATGCTAGACAGTTCTTGAACCAAATGCCTAAACCTGACGTAGATGAGATCACTGGTCTTTCGCCGGCTATTTCTATTGATCAAAAGTCTCGCTCAAATAATCCTCGTTCAACAGTAGCGACTATCACTGAGATGTATGACTACATGCGCGTGCTCTATGCTCGTGTTGGTAAGGCTCATTGCCCTGTATGTGGCACTATCATCTCTAAGTTATCTATTGAAGAGATCAATGGATTTATTTTGCAAAAGATAAAAGAGTTCTCTAAAGCTAAAACAAGTGCTGGTAAAAAAGAAGTCATGGGAGTTTCGTTCAACGATACTCGTATTCAGATTTATGCGCCGTTGGTCCGAGGAAGAAAAGGTGAGTACTACCAATTGCTTTATGACTTGATTGGTAAAGGTTTCAGCACTGTTCGAGTAGATGGCAAGGTGCATAAACTTCGTGATCGTTTAGAAATAAAAAAGAACGACAAGCATACTATAGAAGTCTTGGTTGATGAATTGGCGGTCCATGAATTCAAAGACAACCCTCGCGACTCAGAGCTTCGTTTATTTGAAGCGGTAGAGCGAGCTTTGCTTGAGGCCGATGGTTTGGTACAGGTGGTATTTGGATCCTCTGATGATTTTGATATGCAGACAGAGCCACTACAAGAATTCTTGATGTCTTCAAAGTTTTCATGTCCAAATGATGGATACTCATTTCCTGAAATTGAACCAAGGCTTTTCTCTTTCAACTCTCCATATGGAGCTTGTCCAGAATGTAATGGTTTAGGAACAAAGTTTTTCGGCGGAACTGAACCTTGCGAAGTTTGTAACGGTAAGCGTTTGCGACCGGAAGCCTTAAATGTTTTCCTGGGGCAAGAAAAAAAGAAAACAAATATTGTTGACCTAACAAATTTCTCAGTGGAAGAAGCATTTGAATTCTTCGGATCACTCAAGCTCTCTGCCAAAGATACAGAAGTGGCAAAAGCAGTGCTCAAGGAGATAGAAGATCGTTTGAATTTCCTTATCAATGTTGGACTTGAATATTTAAGTCTTGGGCGTACAGCCAACACTCTCTCAGGAGGAGAAGCTCAACGTATCAGACTGGCTTCACAACTAGGTTCTCGTCTTGTAGGTGCTTTGTATGTACTCGATGAGCCGACTATTGGTCTTCATCAAAGAGATAATGAAAGACTCATTAAAACTCTAGAAGATCTTCGTGATGCAGGGAACACTATTTTAGTGGTTGAACACGATGAAGACACTATTTATGCATCTGATTATCTAGTTGATATTGGCCCAGGAGCAGGGATTCACGGTGGAGAAATTATCGTTTCTGGTTATTTAGATAAACTCCTTTCTGCCAAGAAAAATGATAGTGGTTCTCGTACACTTGCGTACCTTCGAAAAGAAGAAGAAGTCCCTGTGCCAGATAAGCGTCGTGATCAAGACAAGGGAGTACTTAAAATAGTTGGAGCCAACCTTCACAATATTCATAATCAAAACATCGATGTACCGCTTGGAAAGATGGTGGCTATCACCGGCGTTTCAGGTTCAGGTAAAAGTACTTTCTTGTACGAAATATTATATAAAAATCTTCAAGCACGTTTTGAACGAAAGCTTCGAAGTGCCAAGATTTATAACTGCTCTTCATTTACTGGTACAGAGTACTTACAGCGCGTCATCATGATCGATCAGTCTGCTATTGGTCGTACTCCTCGAAGTAATATCGCTACCTATACTGGAGCCTTCACTCACATCCGAGAAATATTTGCCTCGACTGAAGAGGCTCGACTGCGCGGTTGGAAACTAAACCGTTTTTCATTCAACGTAAAAGGTGGTCGTTGTGAAGCATGTGAAGGAAATGGTGAAATAGCAGTTGAGATGCACTTCTTGCCGACAGTTTATGTAACTTGTGATGTTTGCGGAGGAAAAAGATTTGATAAAGAAACTCTAACTGTAAAATATAAACGCAAGAGCATCTATGATGTACTCCAAATGTCTGTAGAAGAAGGTTTAGAATTTTTCTCTGAAATACCGGCTATTTCTGATCGACTAAAGACACTTTCTGACGTGGGGCTAAGTTATGTAAAGCTTGGACAGAGCGCTACAACTTTATCAGGAGGAGAAGCACAGCGTGTCAAAATCGCTTCAGAACTCTATAGACCATGGATGGAAAAAACTATCTATCTGTTAGATGAACCAACTGTTGGACTTCACTATGACGATGTTAAAAATCTTATTGGTGTTTTGAATCGCCTTGTAGCAAAAGGAAATACCGTAGTGGTCATTGAGCACAACCTCGATATCGTTAAATGCGCTGATCATCTTATAGACTTTGGTCCAGAAGGGGGAGTCGCAGGAGGAAAGATTATTGCTAAAGGGACGCCAGAAGAGGTTGCAAACAATAAACATTCTTTTACTGGGCACTATTTAAAGAAAATTTTGTAATAAAAAATCCCGCTTTATCAGCGAGATTCGTCATATTTTATTTTCATAAAAGTTATTGTACATAGAAAAATAGTTGGGAAAAAAGCGAATATCGAAATGGCATCTTCAGAATACTTGATCATAATAAATAGAATCAAATAAGAAAAAAGTAACAAGATGATATTTTCAAATGGCAATTTCTCTCTATTTTTTATTGCATAATAAGTTATGAAAATATTTAAAAATAAAAGTATTAAAGATTGAATTGGATGATGGATATAAACCCACCAATGTACATCATTCATGCTAGGGTTTACTCTATTCATTTTTTTTCTTTAAGATTACAGGAAGGAAAACTTATGTCAAACACAAAAGAAAAACTCGCTATAAATAGCGAGGTGTAATCTATTTTTTTGTTTGGTTTTCTACGTACTCCCTAATGGAGATCTTCCTGTGACCACCTTTTGTGCTGTTTAGGATAGTTACAGAATCTAAATTAGGAATAGCTGGGCGAGTTATCACCAAGGGTTCACTTTTAGTATAAGAGCCGTAGTAAGAGGTTAGGAAATAAATTAGCGAAATTAACACTGAAGAAAGCGCTATATACCATAGTTTTTTTCTCATTGCTTTAGTTTTGAATAATGATAACATCAATTCATGATCCGTCAAAACCTAGATAAACTCAATATTCCTGAAGTCCCTGGTGTGTATTTATGGCGGGATGCAGAAGATAAGATTCTTTACGTTGGCAAGGCTACATCGCTCCGAGATCGCGTCAGAAGCTATTTTTCTCCTGACGTTATCAAGACCAGAGGTGCTCATATCGTGGATATGGTTTTTAAAGCTGAAACCGTAACATACCAAGAAACTATGAATGCGCTTGAGGCCCTAATACTTGAGGCGAATTTAATCAAAAAATATAAACCTTACTACAACACAAAAGAAAAGGACGATAAGAGTTTTAACTGTGTTGCTATAACTAAAGAGTCATTTCCAAAAGTTATTTTGGTTCGTCAAAAAGATATTGATACAAAAAACAAAACTGTGAAGGTTTTAAGAAACCCTCAAGCTATTAAGTATGACGTCGTTTTCGGTCCATACCCAAATGGGAGTTCTATCAAAGAAGCATTGAAGTTGATACGTAGAATTTTTCCCTTTAGAGACATGATTTCTTCTAAGAAAGACAATAGTACTTTTTATCGCCAAATAGAGCTCTCTCCTGATGTCACTTCCAAAGAAGCACAAGAACAGTACAAGAAAACTATTCAAAGATTGAAAATGATATTCCAGGGTAAGTTTCAATCGTTACTAAAAAACTTAAAGAAAGAAATGATGAACTATGCCAAAGATCAGAATTTTGAAATGGCGGAAATCATAAAGAAGAAAGTTTTTGCTATGGAGCATATTCAGGATATTTCACTTATCAAAAGAGATTTAGTTGGAAATATTTCTGGTGAAGAATTTCGCATTGAAGCTTATGACATTGCCCATATCAGCGGGTCTTCAATGGTAGGAGTAATGACCGTGGTTACCAATGCTACTGCTCAAAAATCTGAGTATCGTAAATTTATTATTCGAGGCTTTACTAAAGCCAATGATGCTGGTGCTCTTAGGGAAATATTGGTTCGTCGATTTTCTCATCCAGAATGGACACTCCCTCAAGCCATAGTTGTCGATGGTAACGCCATCCAATCAAACGTCGCTAACTCAGTTTTGAAAGATTTATCTCTGGATATTCCTGTAATTGCTGTTACTAAAGATGAGCACCATCGAGCAAAGTCTATTTCAGGATTGAAGAATATTGTTGAGGCTAATAAGTACTCTATTTTATTGGCCAACAATGAAGCTCACCGTTATGCGATCACTTTTCACAGGGCGCGTAGGGCAAAGATTCGCAACTAATGCTATTATTGTATTGTGAATACACACAGATACAGAGGGGTAGTTTTCTTTCTTATTTTATTAATAATAGCGGGAGGTTTTTTTAGCGCTATTTTAATTTCAAATAGAATTGATAAATCACAAAGAGAAAATCTTTTGATGGAAGCTAAAAAGGCGTCTTTGTTGGTGCCTTATACAGACATTGCAAAACTTTCTGCAAATCAAAATGATCTCGATAGTGCTTATTATAATACTATCAAGAAAAATCTTACAGATTTTCGATCTTTCGACTCTTCTATCAGGTTTGTCTATATACTTGGATATCGCCCAGAAATTAAGACTCAGTTTTTTTATGTTGATTCAGAGCCGGTTGAATCTGTAGATTATTCACCTCCAGGTCAACTCTTTAGTGACACAAGAGAGATAGATATAGAAAACTATCTTAAAGGCGAAGCTTATACTGATGGGCCGTATCAAGATAGTTGGGGGCAATGGGTTTCTGGATATGCTCCAATCAAAAATGGAGATGGAGATGTTGTGGCCCTACTCGGTATCGACACTGCTACAAGTGTTTGGCGTGAGCAGATACTTTTTGTAAGAGTGACAGTTTCTATTATAGTCCTGCTACTCTCAATATTAGTTGCTATTATTGCTTCTTTTATAAATAAAAAACAATCTTCAATAGAAGTTTTACAAAAAGAGAATAAAAACCTTTTCCATAAGGAAATTAAACTTAAGGAACTTCAGAGCATGGCTCAGATCAGTAGAATAGTCATATATTTTCCAGAAGAAAAACTTTCTTTTGATGAACAATTTTCAAAAATGTTTTCAGTTAGTGATAGTGATAAATTGGAGAAAGACGTATTCTTATCTCGTGTTCATCATGATGACCAGCATAAGTTTGTTGAAGCAATTGAAGCAATCAAAAATAGTGACATTTCCTATACATGGTTTGACATAAGAGTTGCTGTTAAAGATTCAGATTTTCGTTCTTATCACATTTACGGAAATATAGAGCGCAATGATTCTCTGGCGCCAATTCGTTTTTCTGGTATTATCCAGGATATTACAGATATTCATACTTAAATGGCAACAGAGAAATTTTATTTATATGGAAGACACGCATTGACTGAAGCTCTTTTGGCGCGACCACAAATCGTACAGAAGGTTTTTCTCAGTGAAGAGGTTCAAAAAGATCCAGAGCTTATCGCACTACTAAAGAAACACAACATAGGTATCAGTAGTATGAAAGGGGAAGTTAAGCGAGATGTTGGCAGTGATGCTGTGCACCAAGGTGTTATTGCTGTTGTATCTCAAGACAAACTTTACTCTTCTATGGATGATGCATTAGTAGTTGCATCTAAGAAGAAAAATCCATGCCTAGTGTTGCTAGACGAGCTTCATGATCCGCACAATGTTGGCGCCATTATCAGATCAGCTGTCGCTTTTGGTGCAAGTGCTATATTGATACCCAAACACAACCAAGCCCCTATCACAGGCGTTGTTATTAAAACATCGGTTGGTATGGTTTTTAGAATCCCTATTGTTTTGATTGGTAATGTAAATCAAACAATACGTGACTTAAAAGACAAAGGTTATTGGTCTTATGGTTTGGTTATGGATGGAAGTACAAGTTTATCGAAAGCAGAGTTTGACACTCCTACACTCTTTATCGTTGGTAACGAATCGGTAGGTATTAGAGAAAAGACCTTGGAGCTTTGTGATGTACCGCTATCTATCCCTATGAATCCTGATTGTGAATCGTTAAATGCCTCTATCGCAGCTTCTATTGTTTTATACGAATGGAGTAAGACTAATTTGTAAGTCCTAGTATACAAAATTCTGGTATACTACTTAGTATATGAAAGTACCGTACGACCCAGAACACGTTACCTATTTTGCTGAGGCAAACTTTCGCAACCAACAAACTCGTTTTGGTATAAAGAGCCGAGATCGTACTCGCCACATGTATGTGGTTGGGAAGTCTGGTGTGGGTAAATCTACTCTTCTTGAGAACATGGCCATCCAGGATATTCAAAATGGTCAAGGTGTAGCTGTTCTTGACCCGCACGGCAGTTTTGCTGAGAAGATGCTCGACTATATTCCTGAACATCGTATAAAGGATGTTGTATATTTTGCGCCTTTTGATCTTGATCATCCAGTTTCTTTTAACATGCTTGAAGACGTTGGCGCTGATAAGCGTCACTTTGTAGCTTCGGGGCTCATGAGTACGTTCAAGAAAATTTGGGTAGACGCCTGGAGCGCACGTATGGAATATATTTTGAATAATATTCTCCTGGCTCTTTTAGAGTATCCTGATGCTACACTTCTCGGAGTTAACCGCATGCTCTCTGATAAAGATTTTCGCAAGAAGGTTGTTGCCAATATTTCTGACCCATCAGTTAAATCTTTTTGGACTGATGAATTTGAAAAATATGGTGAGAGATACATGCAAGAAGCCGGTGCCGCGATTCAAAACAAAATTGGTCAGTTCACCGCCAATCCACTAGTTAGAAACATTGTTGGCCAACCAAAATCTAGCTTTGATGTTCGAGATATTATGGATAATCAAAAGATTTTGATTGTGAACTTATCAAAAGGTCGTATTGGAGAGCAAAATACTAGCTTGCTTGGTAGTATGATTATTACCAAGATTTATATTGCCGCCATGAGTCGCGCCGATGTTTCTTATGCTCGTATGGCAGATCTACCAAGTTTTTACTTTTATGTCGACGAATTCCAATCTTTCGCTAATGAATCTTTCGCCAATATTTTGTCAGAGGCTCGAAAATATAAACTAGCACTTATTATTGCTCACCAATATATCGCTCAAATGGAAGAGTCTGTGCGAGATGCCGTTTTTGGAAACGTGGGTACCAGTCTATCTTTCCGTGTCGGACCTCTTGATGCCGAGGTGTTAGAGAAGGTCTACGCTCCGCAATTTACCGCCAATGATTTGATCAATCTAGGGATGGCCCAGGTTTACTTATCTCTTATGATAAACGATATTGGTTCTCAGCCTTTCTCTGCTAAAACTATTGCTCCTATACCTAGACCAGATATTTCATATCGAAATGATGTTATCGAGTGGACTCGGGCACACTTTGCTAAACCTAAGGAGACAGTTGAAAATAATATTCGAGAGTGGTTTGGTAAAGACACATTACCCGGTAGTAGTCCTAGTATTGAAGGTGATAAAAATTTTAAACAAAGAGATGATAAAAAGCCTTATACTCCTTACGTTCCAAAACAAAATACAGCTACTGTCTCAACGCCAAACATTGCACCAACAATAAAACCGAAGGAAGAAGTTAAATATCATACACCTTTTAAAAAAGCATTAGAAACTGCAGTTAAAGAAGATTCTGTAAGTACTCAGGAGGTACCGAAGCCATCAAACACATTTATAAAAAAAGAGATTAGTACACCAAAAGTATACCCAAAGCCAACTCCAAAAATTGAAACTATTGATCGGACAGTAAGAGAAGAAACTAATCCAAGCCCAAAGCTTAGTGCACTTATTGATGCTATAGATAGTTCACCGAAAAAGATGGAAACACCTGTTGCGCCATTTTCTGGAGAAAAAACTCTTAGAGAAACTATACCTCCAGTAAAACACGCAGAACGCGGACCGACAGAAGCCAATAGAAATTTACTGAAAGAAGCTCTTATGAAAGCAACTATGGCAGAGGTTCCTACTCCTACAAAAGATGTGCCATATAAAGAAAAAGTTGAACCAAAAACTCCAGAAGTAAATAAAATACAAAATTCCCAGAAACAAGACACTGGAGAAGTCTCTCATGAGGAGTTACAAAAAATATTAGAATAAAAAAATGATTCGTCGAATTGTCACAATGTGTATAAGTATACTCATATTGACTACAGGTGTAGCCCAAGCAAACGTGCGTATTAACGAAATAGCTTGGATGGGGACCGCAGAGAGTCAGTTTGGCGAATGGTTTGAGCTTTACAACGACGGATCAGAAGAGATAAACCTTGCAGGTTGGAAGCTTTATGAAGGCGCAGGGGAGCAGTTGGTGTTTACTATGACCAAAAGTATTCCTGCCAATGGTTATTTGCTGGTTGAGAGGACAACTGCTAGTAGTACCGATCCAGTTCCTGGCATAAATGACGAGTCTGGCACTTTTGGTGGGAGTGGTTTTTCAAATTCTGGAGAAAATCTTGTCTTAAAAGATTCTCAAGGATTATCTATACAAACCTTAAACTTTTCTTCGGGTTGGCCGGCAGGAGATAGCGAAACAAAAAAGACCATGCAATGGGATGGGTCAAAATGGGTTACTGACGTTGCTACTCCTAAGGCCCCAACAAAAACCGAGGGAGGTGGTGGAGATATTCCACCAGTAGAAACATCATCTAGTGGTAGTGCCTACATCGCTCCTAAAGTTGAACCTAGGGTTCAGTTATTTATCCCAAAAACAATCTATTCAACAGTAAGTGCAGAGTATATATCAAAGACATTTTCAGAAGATGGTGAAGTTTGGAATGGAGTATTTCTTTGGAATATGGGAGATGGAACAACGTACAAGACAATTCATCCAGAAACAATAAAACATACTTATAAGTATCCAGGGAAATACACTATTTCATTTGGTTATTATAGGACTATGTATGACAAATTACCGACGCTGTCTAATTCAATAGAAAAAGAAGTTCTATCGCCAAAAATAATCTTTAGTGTTATCCCAGAAAAAGGATTTCAATTTTCAAATACTGATAGTGTAAGTATAGATATTTCTGGTTGGATTATCGTCCTCGATGATAAAACAGTAGAGTTACCTCCTCTAACAATTATTGGTTCTAAAAATACTATATTGATGCCTTTTAGTTCTTTTGGTTTAAGTAATTCTTACACAAAAGCTAGTCTCGAAACCCCTGAGAGAACGAAGCTTTCATTAGAAGATAAAATAGAAAGCAAAGAGGTCATGTCAGTTGTTAATACAAGGTTTGCACCACTTTTACCGAAGCAGGATATTTTTGAAAGTACTCCAGCTTCTGCGGGAGATGTTTTAGGTGTCGCTACTTCAGAAAGTGGTAATGTTCAAGAAAAAAACCACCTAAAGGTGATTATTTTCGGAGTTGTATTGGTACTCGTTATTTTAATGTTTGTCTTTGTTGAGCGAGCTAGGGTAAGACAGGAGGAGTAACTAAATCTTCTGAAGCAGTAGTCTCGGGCACTTCGTTTATATCTGTTGAGAGTTGGTCAATTTCTTTTGAAATTATTTTAACTTCTTGATCAGAAACTTTCTTAAGAGTTGCATCTACGGCTTTGAGTGCATTTTCTTTATCTTCGTCGTTATTTTCAGCGATATATTGTTTTAGATCTTCTTTTTGAACCTTAAGACTCTTTTCTAGACTTGCTGTTACTTCTAGTGCCTTGTTTGGCTTTTCGTCACTAAGTGTTCCTAGTTCTTTTGAAAATGCGTCAATATGAGTATCAAGAGCTCTTTGAGCTGTTTCTTGTTTAGCCTTAGTCAAAGTGTTAGAAGCAGCAAGGGTTTTGATTTCGTTCAGTCTATTGTCAATACGAGTTTTCTGCCAAGATAGCTTGTCTTCTGGTGTTTTTAGAAATGCACCTTTAACTTCTTCGTTAACATTGATTTTAAATGAGTAAAGAGGATCTCCAGGTAGGGAATTGTCAGCTACAACGGAAACACTACCTCCAACAAAAACTATAAATAGGAAAGTCGATAGACCTATTCGCAGGCCATGTTGTATACCAGTATAGAAAATAGAAACTTGTGGTTTTGATTGAGCAATTTGAATACCTCGAGCAATGCCAGCACGAAGAACCCCTTTTTCTTGTTCCGTAAGGGTTATTTGTTTTAGCATTTTCAATTGTTCAATTTTTTTCTCAATCATATTGTGTCTCGTTGTAACGACCTTTTAGTTTTTGGATTATTCTATGAATACGTACCGTCATCGCATTTGTTGACTTGCCATAAAGGGCAGCGATCTCTTCGATTGGTTTTTCTTCTGTATATCGTAAGAAAATAATCTGTTTGCTTTCCTCATCTATTTCCTCAAGAAGTCCTTGGATTGTCTTAATATCATCATTTCTGAATATTTCGTCAGTATGGATATTTGTCTCAGGATCAAATCCTCCTTCAATTAAGATGTCCAAAGAAGAACTTTTACTTTTCTTGTAATAGTCGATAACAGCATTTTTTGCTATTCGGTAAACGAAGGCTTGTTCGTGTTCAATGGTTCCACCTTTGGCAAGGTGTCCCCAAAGTCTTACAAACGTGTCCTGGGTTATATCTAGAGCAATCTGTCTATTTCCGACTCGAAAGAAGACAAAGCGAAATATCGCATCTTGGTACTCCTCAAATAGCTTGGAAAATAAGGCTTGATTTTGGTTTTCAGTATTCATAGAACCTTTCATACTCTGTGACGACCAAAATGGCCTTGTATTACAATATTATACATGAGTCAGAAGGATAGTAAAAATGTATATTTATGGTCCTATAATCCAAGGTGCTATACTGTCAATCATGGACACAGGAAAACAGACTAAGGTTGTTATTATTGGTGGTGGTTTTGCCGGAATCGCAACAGCAAAAAAGCTTCTAAAAAATAAAAATATAGAAATAACGCTCATCACCAAGAATCCGTTTTTTGAATACTATCCTGCTCTCTATAAGCTCGTCACT
Source organism: uncultured Candidatus Saccharibacteria bacterium (assembly GCA_964369095.1). Taxonomy (GTDB): domain Bacteria; phylum Patescibacteriota; class Minisyncoccia; order Phycocordibacterales; family UBA9973; genus UBA4124. The sequence continues at coordinate 13,442 of CAYJDV010000005.1, forward strand.
GGTGCTTTGGCTATCGAAGTCTGTGTTCCGTACAACAAAATCTTTAGTAAAGGCAATATTTCTGTAATAGAAGGCCAATATCATTCATACGACAAAGAGGAAAAGAAAGTTACCCTTTATGACGGTCAATCATTTTCTTATGATTATTTGGTCTTGGCTATGGGAAGTGAGACCAACTATTTCAATATTCCTGGTATTAGAGAACTTGCTTTCTCATTTAAATCAGCTAGTGAAGCACTAGCTTTGAAGCAACATTTTTTGGAACTATTACAGAAATCTAGCGATGTCTCTAAGGACGAATTGGTAGAACGCTTTCACGTGAGCGTCGTTGGTGGTGGGCCGTCTGGTGTAGAACTAGCAGGAGATATCACTACTTATTTGCGCAAGATGACCAAGCGTTATCATATTGACCCTAGTTTTGTGACAGTCGACCTTTTTGATTCCAATCCTCGAGTTCTTTCTATGATGCCAGAGAAAGTTTCTCAAAAAGTTGAAGCAAGGTTACGAAAACTTAAGGTCAATATTTATACAAATAGAACTCTTAAGGCACAAGACCTAGAAGGTATTACAGCTAGTGGTATGACCATGAATTCTGGAACTGTTATTTGGACTGCTGGGACAAAAATAAACGAATCTTTTGAAACATTACCACTCGATACTAGAAAGCGTGTTGTTGTAAATGCAGATCTTACAATCCCAGAAGATAATAATGTTTTTGTTATAGGAGACGGATCAAATGCTCAAGGCGCAGGTCTGGCACAAGGAGCCATTGCTCACGGAGACTATATTGGTGGCGCAATAATAAATAAAGTTGAAGATAAATTTGTAGAACCTTATAAGGGCAAGACACTAGGTTATGTGGTTCCTGTAGGTCATGGTTGGGCAGTTTTCACTTATAAGAAAATAGTAGTCTCAGGATTTTTACCATGGCTTATGCGTAGTGCTGTGGACTTTCGTTATTTTACTAGTCTTGTTCCTTTTAGTTATGTTTTGGAAGTGTTTCGACAAGGAGCTAAATATCGAAAAGGTGAGTGCTAAATACTTGTCCCGTTAGAAATTTTTTATATCAAAAATGTCATCAAATAAAAATAACAAATTAATAAAAAATATGTCAATTTCTAATGGGATGAAAACAGATTGGGACAATGTCGCCTCTTGGTACGATAAACATTTAGAAGGTTCTGATACTTATCAGGCACAAGTTATCGCGCCCAATTTATTGCGTATGCTTGATATAAAGAAAGGTGAGGCAGTACTTGATCTCGCTTGTGGTCAGGGATTTTTCTCAAGATTAGTAAAAGATAATGGAGGTTTGGTTACAGGAGTTGATTTATCCAAAGATCTTATAGCTATGGCTCAAGAGAAGTCAAAAGACATAAGTTATATTGTTGCACCAGCAGGGTATACAAATCTTAAAAAAGAATCTTTCGATAAAATTTTTACAGTTTTAGCTTTTGAAAATATCAAAAATATTGATGAGGTTATGCTTGAAATAAATAGGGTTTTAAAAAAGGATGGTGAGTTTGTTTTAGTGATGCTTCATCCAGCTTTTCGTATTCCACAGCACAGTGATTGGGACTTTGATACAAAAAAAGAGCTTCAGTATCGACGTGTCGACAAGTATCTTTCAGAAGTAAAAATAGATATAGAACTCAATCCTCACAAAGGTAGTAAAAAAGTAAATTCTATAACTTTCCACCGATCACTTCAGTGGTACATGAAAGCTTTCAAAAAGTCAGGTTTTGCTATAACCAGTATCGAAGAATGGATATCACACAAAAAGAGCCAGATAGGAACTCGTCAAAAAGCAGAAGATACTGCTCGCAAAGAATTTCCGATGTTTATGGTGTTGGAATTAAAGAAATTATAATATTGACAACTTTTTATAAAGTAGTAAATTTATAAAAACTACTTAGTATGAAAAATATTAAACTCGTAGATCTTTTTCTGGCTTTTGTAGCCGGATGTTATGTTTGGGTTGCAGGCATCGGAATTCAGGAGTATACCGACTCTTACTGGGATCTTAAACAATGGGTAGTGTATCTGGCTTGCTTCATTGTGTTTGTTTTTGTTATCTGTGTCTTAGTCCTGGTAACTTTTGTAATTATTTTTATCAATGAATTAAGTATGGAGGATGATTTTAGAAATTATTCACACATCCAGCCTTTTAAAAAACAAGCTTTTTATTTTTTATTAATTTTCTTTAGTATTGCTGGGATCTTTTTAAAATCTTTTAAAAGTTCTTGCCTCAATCCACCATTATAAAGCGCTGCAGCTGGATGGTAGAGAGGTAGGAAGTTTGTTGTGTTTATTCCAGATATATTTTTGTTTATCATTTTTCCATGAGCGTCAGATATTTTTAATTCCGGAAAAAAGTGATTCATCGAGTGTCGACCAAGAAAAATAATCAATTTCGGCGCGATAATATTTAGTTCTTGATGAAGCCAGTCTTTACAATCTTCTTTTTCTTGGGGAAGAGGATCGCGATTGTTTGGTGGGCGGTATTTTACAATGTTAGTGATGTAAATATCACTGCGAATCATTTTGATACTTTCTAACATTTCTCCAAGAAATTTTCCCGCAGCTCCCATGAAGGGTACTCCAGTTTCATCTTCTTTTTTACCAGGAGCTTCGCCGATAAAGACAACTTCTGCTTTATTGTTTCCATCACCAAAAACAGCCCTGGCTGCTGTCTTTTTAAGTTCACAAGTGCAGTGCTCCTCCCAGTAAAGGTTTAGTTCCGCTAAGTTTTTTGGAGTAGATTTAGACATGTTTTTATGATACCATGTGCTCATGTTTGGACTAAAAAAGATGCTAACAAATAAGCTTATGGAGCGACAGCTCAAGAGCCTGCCTCCAGCACAGCGTGAAGCTATTATGGCCGCAGTTTCTGCCAACCCTGATTTCTTTGAGAAAATGGCAAAGGAAATAGAAATGGAAAAGAAATCTGGCAAAAGCGAAATGGCTGCTTCTATGGAAGTGATGCGCAAGCACCAAGGGGAAATCCAGAAGCTAATGATGGGAAAATAATATGGGACTTAGTATCGGTATAGTCGGACTACCTAATGTCGGCAAATCAACACTTTTTAATGCGCTTACCAACAAAGGCGTACCTGCTGAAAACTATCCTTTCTGCACTATCGATCCATCTGTCGGTATTGTGACTGTGCCTGACGACCGTTTATACAAATTGGCGGACTTTTCACAAACTCAGAAAACTATCCCAGCCGCTATCGAATTCGTGGACATTGCAGGTCTTGTAGCAGGAGCTTCTAAGGGAGAGGGTTTAGGAAATAAATTCTTAGCTAATATCCGTGAGACTGATGCCATCTTGCATATGGTTCGTGTTTTTGAAGACAAAGATGTAATCCATGTGGCCAACAAAGTAGATCCACTTTTTGATATTGGGGTTATTAACCTTGAACTTATCTTGGCTGACCTAGAAATCGTAAATAAGAGACTCGAAACAAATAGTAAAGATCATAAGCGGGGAGTGAAGGAGGCGATCATCTTACATGAAGCTTTGGAGAAATTGAAAACAGTACTTGAAAATGAAGTTATGGCCAGTACTGTAACTTTGGAAGAACACGAAAAGCCTCTAGTGGCACAGCTCAACCTCATCACTATGAAGCCCATGCTTTACGCCCTGAACACTTCAGCGGCGAATGAAAACAAAATAAAAGAAGTAGTTGCAGAATTACCTGGTCCATATGTAGAGATAGATCCAGTCTTTGAAACTGGTTTTAGTGAGATGATTACTGCTTGTTACAAACTACTCAACCTAGAGACATACTTTACTACTGGGGTGGTAGAAACACGCGCTTGGACTATTAAAATCGGCTCAACAGCTCCTGTGGCAGGTATGGCGATACATACAGACTTCAAAGACAAGTTCATTCGTGCCGAAGTTGTTTTTTGGAAAGATCTCCTCGACGCTGGCTCATACGCAGAAGCTCGTAGTAAAGGTTTGGTGCGTATAGAAGGGAAGGAATATGTCGTGCGTGATGGGGATGTTATTGAATTCAGGATTTAGTCACAACACTAAGGGGGTGCCTGCCCCGTTGGAAGCGATTAGCTTTCCTATGGGGTTATAGAGTTTAGAATATAGCCTTGACTACCATGGCTAGTTGTTGTCCTATTGACTTTTAAGTAAAAAGGTGATATAGTTATACTCGAACCCATTAAAAATAATATTTATGCAAACGTTTAAAATCTCTTTTCGGAAGGTATTAAAAGTTGTTGGAATAATTATTTTAATACTGATCTTAATGTATTTTGTCGGCCAACTTCAACAAGACATGCCGATAGGAACAAAATAAATTAAAATTTCTAAAGATAAAAAAGACCTCCGGCAAAATCCGGAGGTTTCTTTATTTCTTCAATTGTTCGATTTCTTTCTGAAGTTTAGAGAGAATGTCTTGGATAGCCAGGATAGCATTGGCTTCCTTGGCTTCTACCTTTTGATCCTCAGTACTATCTTCCTCGATTTCCTCGATGTCTTCTTGAATCTCATCGACATCTTTCTCGATCTCTTCCACATCCTCCTGAATCTCTTCCACATCCTCTTGGATTTCATCCACGTCTTTCTGGATTTCATCAACATCTTTCTCAATTTCTTCGACGTCCTCTTGAATATCCTCCACATCTTCTTGGATGATCTCGATGTCCTTCGTGTTCTTGTTTACCGACATTTGGATAAAAATAGATAGGTAGATCGCCTCTAGAGAAACTATAGTAGTCAGGACAAGTAAAACTCGATCAAGTCCGAGCCCCAAAAAAGCTAGAGCAAATGCACCAGCAAAAAGTATGGTGTGCACAACAAGGCTGCTAGTAGAGCCTATCCACTTAGTCGCTTTGTCAGCAGTCTTTTCGAGTTTTATTTTACTTCTCTCAACTCGTGTCATAACTACATTGTTGTACCATAAAAAATAAACATTAAGCAAGAAAAAAAACCTCCGAATAAATCCGGAGGTTTAATAAAGAACATTTACTACGCCACTTGTTGCTCATCTCTGGTTGTCATAGTAGTGACACCTTTTCTGATGTTATGGCAACGCTGTAATCCAAAATTATAAAATGGACATGCCCCTTTGACACATTCGCCGTTTAAACATTTTTGCTTAAATCTCGAAGGGAACAAGTCTTGTTCGAGGCCGATAACTACGGCATCGATTACATCTTGTACACTAAGATCTTCTCCAATAAGCCCGGGCACGTCGGCATCAACTTTAGAGCCGTTACAAATCGTGCCGGTGGCTTTTGCAAAATGAATTTCAGGAATTACCGGTAGGATTTCTTCAACGCCCAGGTCTTTAAACATAATAGGTCCTGAGTTTCTGTTGAAGTTGACCTTTTGGCGAAGAATTTTCACCACTTCCACCATTTTTTCTGCACCAATGTTCCTTTTCGGCATCAGGGCAAATTGTCCGTTACTTCTGCGAATCAAAAGCACTGCCAATCCCTCTGGTTTGTTCTCTGGCCATTTCTGGTGACAAACTTTGTTGATAATAGGATGATCGCAGTATATATCTAACAGGATCATCTTTTTGCCATCAACTTTAATTGGGATGATGTTTTTCGGAGCTTTTTCATAAGCCTCTGTTGCCTGCACAAATAGTTTTGCCTGTTGTACATGGTTTTTGAAAAATTGGAATGCGCCGATCGCTACCTGTGAGTACTCTTCGGCATCAGCAGCAGCTTCAAAACCTCTTTTTAAGTTTTGAGCAACTCCGCCGGTGTTCAAAGCCATTAATGCTTTTGTTTCTTTTGAAGTCAAAATGTGTTCAGGGTTCTCCCTGTTAAGGATCTGAATCAGGTTGTCTCCGTTTTGATCTTCAAAGTTTACGTACATTATAAGTGATCCGTAGATCTTGCGATTATAATGATCTTTGAATAGATCAAGATGATTAACTACCAGGTTAACGCATGATTGACGATTTTTGCGATCAATATGCTCATCAAACGGTCCACCACCGATACCAAATAGTAGGTAACCCATCTGCATGGCCTTAAAGAAGCCTTCCTCTCCAAGTAAATTGTTTCGGAGCAGTTTAGTAGGGGTGATATACCCGATTCCAGTGTCTTCAATTCCAGGGAAAAGCTGTTTACCTTCCTTGGTTTCAGACATCAGAAACATCGGCAATAATTCATCATTGTGCGGGCCATAATGGCTGGCACGTGTTTCAAGGCCAGATATTGGCTGGTGCATGTAGAATGCTTTTTTTAATTCAGCAATAGATGCTGTTTTGCAATCGATTGGTTTGAATACGTCCATTTGTATAATTTTTATTTTGTTTTCAATCTTGTCGCACTACGCTGGACAAGTTCAGCTTTTCCCAAATTATAGCATTTTATGCGTAAAAGTCAAGTAGTAGAGATTTGCTCAAAATGGGCTTTTCTGATATAGTTTTGCCACTATGCCACAACAAAATCTCGTAAAACTAACAAACAAGGAAACAGGTGAGACTTATTGGTCTACTAAGAACAAGAAAAAGCTCGCAGGTATCAAGCTTGAATTCAAGAAATACTCTCGAAAGCT
>CAYJDV010000006.1:0-18743 GCA_964369095.1 uncultured Candidatus Saccharibacteria bacterium
CGATACTCATCACAGCTTTTTCTATTTCCTTATCTGTTCCAAAAAGTGGAATAGTATTGCCATAACTCTTAGACATTTTCTGACCATCAGTTCCAGGTACAGTCTCAACATCTTCAAGTATCAACTCTTTTGGAAGTTTAAATAGTTCTTCATACTGGTTATTGAATTTACCGGCAATATCGCGCGCGTATTCTATGTGTTGCTTTTGATCCTTACCTACTGGCACAACATCGGGATCGTAAATCAAAATATCAGCGGCCATAAGAACTGGGTAGTTGAAAAGTCCCATACTTGGTTCTATATCTTTTGCTACAGCATCTTTGTATGCATGAGCGCGCATCATAAAAGGCACTGTTACTAAAGTATCAAAAACCCAAGTCAGACTTGTGTGCGCAGTGACGGCAGATTGTTTAAAGATCACACAGTGCTCTGGATCAAGACCGATACCGAGATAGTCCAAAATCAATTCTTTGGTCAAGCTTTCCATAGTTTTTTTATCCTGGATAAAGTTTAGAGCATGGAGATCTGCGATAAATACAAATGATTCATACTGACCCTGCAAATCTACAAACTGCTTCATTGCTCCGAAATAGTTACCTATATGTGGACGACCTGTTGGTTTAACTCCTGAGAGAAGTCGTTTTTTTGTGCCTGTTTTAGGGGATATCATGTGTATATAGTATCAAAAATGGTGGATTTAGGACAGTTGCCCTAGGTGCTACAATGTCTCTATGCCAAAACCAACAGACCTGTCTACTCTTCGTATACCCCCACACTCTCTCGAGAGTGAACAGGCTGTCCTCGGTGCTCTTATGCTTCGCCCTTCGGCTCTCCACGAAATAAGCGACCTAATAACATCAGAAATGTTCTACGCCAAAAAACATGCAACGATCTATCAAACAATGCTTGAGCTCTCTGCAAAGAGCGAACCTATCGACGTGCTTTCTGTCGCTTCAAAACTCAAAGAAAAAAAACAAATCAACGAAATCGGCGGAAATAGTTATCTCAATGAACTCATGGGAAATGTCCCTTCGACTGTAAACATCCGTCACTACGCTGATATGGTGTATAAGAAACACATCCTGCGTTCACTCATTGATGCATCAGAGAATATTGCTACCAACGCTTATGCTGAAGCCGATCAAGATGTCGCTGATATTTTGGATAGCGCAGAGAAAAGCATCTTCCGTGTATCTTCAAATATGAACGTAAAAAATGGTTTCGTTTCAATCAAGCAAGGATTGATGGATACTGTCGAGCAGATAGAATACTTGCGTGAACACAAAGACGAAGTGCGCGGAGTACCAACAGGCTTTCCTGATATCGATAGTCTCCTTGCTGGGCTACAAAAATCTGACCTGATCATCTTGGCCGCTCGACCATCTATCGGTAAGACAACCTTTGCGCTCGACATCGCCCGCAACGTCGCCCTCTCAGGTCGCGCTGTTGGAATCTTCTCTCTAGAAATGAGTGCCGGCCAACTCGTGCAACGTATGCTCTCTGCTGAGAGTCGTGTTGACGCGTGGTCTATACGAACTGGTCACGGACTTACTTCGGCGAATTTCAGTACACTTCAAGATGCAGCGTCTCGACTTCAAAAGGCTCCTATCTACATCGACGACCAAGCCGGAAACTCAATAGTGAAAATGCGAGCAGTCGCAAGACGACTAAAAAGTGAGCATGGTCTCGAGCTTATCGTCATCGACTATCTCCAACTCATTCACGCTAGTAAAAACTACGACAACATGGTTAACCAAATCACTGAGATCTCTCGATCTCTTAAACAACTCGCTCGTGAACTCGATGTGCCAGTCTTGGCCCTCTCACAGCTCTCTCGTGAAGTTGAAAAGCGTGGAGGTAAACCTCGACTATCTGACCTGCGAGACTCTGGATCTATCGAGCAAGACGCCGACGTGGTGATGTTCTTGCACCGTGAAGACCGTTACAAAGATCAAGCTGAAAAAGATAACATCATTGAAGTCTTGATCGAAAAACACCGTAACGGTGCTATCGGAAAAGCTGACCTACTCTTCGATGCCAAGACTACAACCCTCCTGACCATCGACAAGGCACACATGCCCGTAGCTAAAGCAAAATCACTAGATGATTTCTAAGACTAATGGATCACGGACGAAATATGGAAAAATTTTATTATACATACATATTACAGAGCGAAACTACAGGAAAATTTTACAAAGGATATACACAGGATTTACGAAAGCGTTTTAAAGAACACACAAACGGTAAGTCAACATATACAAAAGACCGTGGTCCATATAAACTTATATATTATGAAGCATGCCTTACAGAAGAAGACGCCCGTACCAGGGAAAAATATCTCAAAACAGGTCGTGGTACAGCTTTCATTAAGAAGCGCTTAAAACGCTTTCTATTTCGTACGTGATGGATGATCATATCGAACAACTAACTCGCCTATTTTTAAAATTCCCAGGCATCGGCGCTCGCCAAGCTAAGCGCTTTGCATATTTCATCTTGAATCAACAAGAAAGTTATGTCCGCAATCTTTCGACTGCTCTGACAACTGCTCGCTCTCATGCCAATCTATGTACTCGCTGTTTCAGAATCTACGAGGGTGAACCTGGTATGTGCAACATATGCTCTGACGAACAGCGAGACCAACACACTATAGTAGTGGTAGAAAAAACTTCTGACATCGATGCATTTATGAAGACTCATTATAGCGGACTCTTTTTTGTCTTAGGTGGACTTATCCCTATAGTTCAAAAACACATCATCGATGGCACCAATGCAACTGCGCTTGTAGAGAGAATTAAAAAAGAAAGTTCTTCACCGATTGAAGTGATACTTGCCTTCCCCCTTACTCCAAACGGAGACCATACTGACACAGTTCTCCGTGAACTATTGGCTCCCTACCCTATAGAGATCAACAGTCTCGGACGCGGACTTTCGACTGGTACCGAACTCGAGTACGCCGACCCAGCTTCCCTTGAAGCGTCACTCAAAAAGAGAGAATAAAAAAACTTCACATAAATGTGAAGTTTTTTTATTTAGATAGAGTTTATGATGACTTTGAAGTATGGCTGTTTGTGACCATTTTTCTTCATGTAGCGAGACTTTTGCTTGTACTTGATAACTAGCACTTTTGGAAGTCGTCCAACAACATCGATAGTACCTTCTACTTTCGCACCTGCGATAAATGGAGTTCCGATAACAGTATTTTTACCATCGTCAGTTAGAAGCACTTCATCAAAGACTACTTTGTCGCCTTTTTTGAATTCCCCTTTCATTTTCTCGATTTTTATAGATTCTCCTGCAGAAACACGGTATTGTTTACCTCCTGTTTTGATAACTGCAAAACTATCAGGGGCTGTTTTAGCCTTTGCTGTAGTTGTCTTTTTTACTGTTGTCTTTGTTGCTGTAGCCATATATGTGAGACGTATTATACCTAAATCAGGCCCATTTGCAAGCTCTGACTTATAAGCCTTTTGTACAGTGTCAGCACAGAGTAAAAATGATACAATAAAACAATGATTTCTCGATATACGTACAAAGATGTTACCTGGATTGATATAGAGAGCCCAACAAAGGAGGAGCTGGTCCATGTTATGGAAGAATTCTCTGTTCCGTCACTTGTAGCAGAAGAAACTATAACAAGTACTCTCCATGCCAAAGTAGAACTTTATGACGAAATGATATATATGATATTGCACTTCCCGCCATCTAGGCACGGCGCGGCAAAAGACACAGAACAAGAGATCGACTTTATCATCGGTAAGAACTTTTTGATAACTGTTCATTACGAATCTATATATTCTATTGATCAATTTGCCAAACTCTTTGAATCTCAAAACGCATTTGAACAAGGATACAAAAATTTTAACGGCGGTTTCTTATTTATCGAAATGATGAAGCAGTTTTACAAACATTCTCTTCACAAGCTCGACGATGCGACAAAAACTATAAAAGAAATAGAATACTACATATTCAACGGCCATGAAGACACTATGGTCAAGAAAATATCAAGCACAGGAAAGAAGCTTCTTGATTTTAAACAAGCACTTCGTTTTCATAAAGACATTTTGCATTCATATGTAAACGCCAGTGTTAAACTCTTTGGTGAAGACTATCGATATTATGCCGAAGTTGTAACTTCAGAATTCAACAAAGCAAACTCTTTGCTCGAAAGTAACCGCGATGCTCTATCTGAACTTCAACGAACCAATGACTCTCTACTTTCAACCAAGACCAACGATACGATACGGACACTAACTATCATGACTTTCGTTTTGACTCCTTTAACCTTAATAGCAGGAATCTTTGGTATGAATACTGGTGACACCAACTTCATAAATACCAAGACTGATTTTTTCTTTGTTATTGGATCAATGATACTTGTGGGCTTGGTTATTTTTCTATTCTTTAAATTACGAAAATGGCTCTAAAAAGAAGAAGATGAAACTATATAATACAAAATCAAAATCAGTTGAGGATTTCACTCCTCTTCAAGGAAATACAGTATCTTTGTATGCTTGCGGACCTACAGTCTACGATTACACCCATATCGGCCATATGCGCAAATATATCGGGGACGACATCTTACGAAGAACACTCTCTTATCTAGGTTACGAAGTGAAGCATGTGATGAATATTACCGATGTCGGCCATCTCACAAATGATAGCGACGAAGGCGATGATAAATTTGAAGGTAAGGCCAAATCAGAGGGTAAAAGTGTCTGGGCAATTGCAGAGCTTTATACTGACTACTTTCATGAGAGCATGCGAGCGGTCAATGTCTTGCCACCAAATATCGCCGAAGCTAAAGCTACTGACCATATAGACCAAATGATCTCACTTAATGAGAAGCTTGTTGCAAAAGGTTTTGCTTATGAGACGGATCAGGCGCTATATTTCGATGTATCAAAAGACTCACACTACGGTGAACTCTCTGGTCAAAAACTCTCTGACAAGATAGTTGGAGCGAGAGACGAAGTGGCACAAGATCCAAATAAGAAAAATCCTGCTGACTTTGCCCTTTGGTTTAAACGTGTCGGAAAATTCTCTGACCATAGTATGTACTGGCCTAGTCCTTGGGGAGAAGGCTTCCCTGGTTGGCATATCGAATGCTCTGCCATGAGCATGCACTACTTAGGAGAGACTATCGACATCCACACTGGTGGTATCGATCATATACCAGTACATCACGAGAACGAGATTGCACAGAGTGAATGTGCGACAGGGCATGACTTTGTAAAATACTGGGTACACCATGCATTTCTAAATGTTGATGGAGAAAAGATGAGTAAAAGTAAACACAATTTTTATACTCTCTCAGACATCGAAGGGCACAATATCAATCCCCTTTCTATGAGACTTCTTGCTATGCAAACAAGTTACCGAAAGCCACTGAACTTCACCTGGGAAGCTTTAACAAATGCTGACGCTCAATTAAAAAAACTTCAAGGTATTGCTTCAAGAAAAGAAAGTAATGGAAATATTATAGAAAAATATAAAGAACAATTTAAAGAAGCGTTATCTGATGATATAAACAGCGCCAAGGCCTTGGCTGTCGTTTGGGAGATGTTGGCAGATGAAAAATATTTAAGCGCCGATAGATACGCAACTCTGATATCTTTTGATGAAGTACTAGGTCTAGAATTATCAAACGTAGAAGCATTTACCGTAAGTAAAGAAGCCGAAGACCTACTTATGGCTATGAACGAAGCTCGTCAGAACAAAGACTACGCGACTTCAGACATCCTCCGCAAAGAATTAGAATCCCTAGGTTACAAAGTAGAACAAACTCCTACTGGTACAGTACTAAGATAAAGATTAGTTTGGATAACTACCACTTGCAGGCAAGGTCACTATAAACTTTGACCCTTTGCCGAGTCCTTCAGACTCTATAGTAACGTCTCCTTTGTGAGCACGAGCAATCTGCTGAGCAAGGTAAAGACCAAGCCCACTTCCTCCAGTATTTGTCTTACCACCTTCACCTCGACTGAATTTCTCAAAAAGTTTTGCTCTAGTCTCAGGGGATATACCCATTCCGTTATCACTGACTGTAAACACTATTGAACTCCCTTCTCTCTTAAGTGATATCTTCACGAAGCCTTTCATCGTATATTTGATACTGTTGTCCGTGAGGTTCAAGAATACTTGTTTGAGCTTAGTTGCATCAGCGTTGACTATAAATGCATCATGCGGATCCATTTCTAAGCTAAAGTCCAAAGTCTTAGTTTCTGCTGGGACTTTCATCTCATTGAAAAGCTGTGTGACCAAAGTAGAAAGATTTGTAGGACTAAATTCATACTTCATACCACCTTGCTCTATTTTTGAAACATTGAGTAGGTCTTCAACGACGTTGACTAATCCTTGGGCCGAAGTATAGATACGTTTTACTGCTCCATCTTGCTTTTCATCCAGATTACCAAAGGCACCTTCAGAGAGCATTGAAGCATAGCCCTTGATAGCTGTCAGAGGAGTGCGAAGTTGGTGTGATGCCAGAGACAAGAACTCTGTCTTGAGCTTATCTAGGCCTTTGAGTTTTTCATTGGCTTCGGCAAGGTTAAGATTTGATTTTTCAAGATTAAGACTCAACTCTTGCAGTCTTTCTTTTTGTGCTACCTCTCTCTTAACAGAATTAACAAGTATTTGACCAAAAATTATAATACCTACAAACGTAACACCATTTAATATAAAGTTTGTAAGTACTTCAATAAAGAAAAACTGTGATCCAATTAATATAACAAGACCCCAAACCAATGCTTGAGTCGCTAATAATTTTATATTAAAAACTCCGTAACGAACAATTAAAATGCTCATATATACCATGAAAACAACCATACCAACAAGCCCATAAAGCTCTAACCCTGAATCTTCTAATACCCCTATCTTTGTAAGATATGTAGCAAGAAATTCCATACCAAAAAACGAGAATAGGAAAAACTCAATACCTACACCCATAAGAATTATTTGTTTTTTAATACTTGAGGCCGCAACACGATATTTGCGAACGAGTAAGACTAGTATCCAAATCATGGCGAGAACACCAAGTCCTGTGCCATAAATTTTTAATGGCAGAGATTCAAATTGAAATGCATCACATCTAGTAATATCAAAGCCGCTTATATTTAAATAAGTAGGTGCAATAATAATAATAGGAGCTAATAATGATAAAAATATAAATTTAAGACGAGATGAAACATCTTTCTTCTCCAAAAATACGTAAATAAAATATACACTAAATACTGAGATTAGTCCTAAAATTAGAGTAAAAAAAGACCAAACAAATATTATAAGATCACTATTGATATTGGTCCACGCAATAAGTGTTGCCAGTGTCCAAAATGAAAAAAAGATAGATATTAAAAATAAAAGACGATTAAGCAAAAGTTGTTTGCCGTTCCAAAAAGCGTAGAAACTCAATAGCAAGGCTACTACTGTAGCCGGGATTTGCGCATAATATAACAATGCTGGTACTTCAGAAGAAAAGAAAAAATATGTTGGTTCAGGGTATAGTGGGCAAATCATAGGTTTGTGTTATTTATAACGTCATTTTGTAAAACATCTTGTCCATCATAATTATCTTTATTATATAAATCTGTGTATGACTGATCGGTATCGGTAATTGTTTCACAAATATCGCCATCTAATCCTGCATCACAATAACTTATTAAACATTCTTTATTTTCTGGAAAACATGAATTTGCTGATTCGCACCCAGACACATTATTACCACATTCTAAATATAGATCTGATCCATATTTTTGCATTTTCTTATAAAAATACTCCTCATCACAACCATCATCTTCACATCCTATAAAACAATTTTGTGTAACTGGGTCACAACTACCTTCGTAACTAACCAAATAATCATGTTTAATAAAAAATCTATTAAATGACACAACTAAGGCCAAAGTTATAAGTGGTACCAAAAAGATAGCTAAGAGATGGTCACGGAAAAAAGATGTATGTTTAGTAGACATAATACTATCTAAAGTATAGCAGAAATATGATACTGTGTGAAAGTTGTAAAATCAATTTTATTGTGAAATAAATAGTAGATATGTACCGACCCCGGTTATTAAAATAGCAATAATTTTTGGTAAAAGATGTTTAGTTTTTATTTTTTCAACAGATATCTTCGGAAAAAAGATTGTTAAAAAAATACCAATAGCTAAAACAAAGACTGGCTGAAATGATTCAGATAAAAGCACTAGTCCAATTGGAGCTAAGAGGTAAGCATAAGCAAATACAGTATTCCCTATCATGTAAAGAGATTCATTTAAAATATTCAGTGATAATATTCCTTTAGAATTATTTCTTATAGCTGATAAAAAATGATTTCTATAAGAACGCATAAATGTAAAAATCACAACTCCCACCAACAAAAGCATAAGGTGTTCCCAAAATAATGATCGCCAAATATTTTCCTCAATAGCAACAACTTTAAATAAAACTGAACCTAGAGCCCAAAAAAAAGCAGCTGCAAGCATGGGTATAACGGTCCTTTTACGGAGTTTAAATTTATTATCTATATCTACTTCGAAAGAAACAAGGGTCATACCAAAAATAATAGTTGCCATAGCTATAATTTGTATTCTTGTCAAAACCTCACCAAGAAAAAAGTATCCGAGTATTGATCCAAACACAGGAACAAGTTGGTAAAATATTACAGCTACCGAAGCTTCTTCGTTCTTTAAAGCAATTAAATAACAAAGCAAGACCAATACATTCAAAATACCTACTATAGCTAGGACAATAATACTTTTAGTATCAACATTCAAAATTGTTGGATCTACTAAAAAGAAAACTGGTAATGCTACTATAGAGAGTAGAGAAGAAAACAGAATAAGTGTACCAATACCGCTTTCTTTAAAATACTTCTCTAAAAGAATTTTATCTATATGGTTTGTTAATGCGTATAGAAATGGACCAATAATTGCAATAAAAAACCACGCCATAACATGAAGTATACTACTTATTTTTTATTAATCAACGAGACACGATACTTCTTAAGAAAATTACCTGGTCGGTAACTCATTTTTGATTTTTTTAGGTTTTCAATACCAAGATCTTGTTCCCAGCTCCAAAATAAAACATCTTTAGATAAAAGATATTGTGCTATTTTTTTATTAAGAAAGTCACAAACACCATAATTTAAGTTATCTGCCTTTAAAAAATGAGAAATTGAATAATGCATAGGTAAAATCTCATCAATACTAAAGGCAACCAAATAAGACTCTACAAAGATACAAGAAACTATAATATTTTGATTATCTTGTATCTGTAATACCCTACTCATTGCAGATTTTTCGTTTTCAAAATCATTGTCGTTTTTATCTATTCTTTTCTTTTCTGCCCATTGTTCAAATACTGAAACAATCTTACCATGTAAGTCAGGATTACTAATTTCTTTTACTTCAAAAATAGCATTTGGGTTGTTTCTAAAAAATCTATCTGCGGAGTGTCTCTTTTTTTTAAATTTAAAGCCTTTTAATTCAGATATTTCTGAAGTAGAGAATATATAATCAAAATTATCTTTATCTTCTTCCACAAAAAAATCTAATGTTTCCAAACTGCTCGCTATTTCTTCTGAAATAAAACGTAACACTGGAGATACTCCAGAATTTTCAGCAAAATGTATAAGCTCGAGTGCTGTATTACTAAGATCATTATTTCCTAAAAAAGAAAAAAACGGTTCACAGGTTTCATAATCAGTAAATCGTACAATAAGATTGTCGTTCAACTTAGATACCATCCGTTCATTACTTATATCCCACGACCATAAACTAGTAAAGTTAAAATCGGAATATGGTTTGAATTTATTTGTATATTCTTCAATATCTTTTTTATCACTAATATCAATTTTTTTAAAATTTGGGAATACGGGAATCATAATTTTTACAAAAAAGTAACGATTTTCTTTAAATTTTTATTATAAATTATAAGAGGGATATCTTGTACCTCTTTTTATAAAATTAACCTCTTCATCTTTGATGCCAAAGCGATCACGGAAAAATTGAACTATTTTTTGTTGATCCATACCATTTTTACAAGTATAAACATCAGCTGAAATAAATCCTCTTGCTGGGAAAGTATGGATACTGATGTGACTCTCTTCAATAACCACAAAACCGCTCCATCCACCCGGATCTTTTATGTCGTTACCTTTAGCAAAATAAACTACTGGTCCGCCCAAGATGGTCATTCCCATTTCGCCCGGCATCTCTTTCAATGCCTTTGTAACAACCTCTTCGTTATTTAATAAATCAAAATCTCCATTATATCCATCAAGAGTAACGTGTTCTCCAAAATGTGTCATATACTCAATATTGTAACATTTATTTATTCAATACACTTTTTACAAATTCTGTTAAGGTCGCACCCACGGCCTCAAGGGCTTTATAAAAAGGAGCCTCAGGGTGTAGTGCTGGATGTGTATCTGTTTCAATAAACCAGATCTTACCAAAACGATCGACTATAAACTCACTTTGTGAGTAATCCTTGGCACCCAAACTATTATGGAGCTTTTGGGCTAATTCACTTATCTGCTCCCTCTCACTAGGTCGAAGTTTTGATGGAGTATTTGTATAAGATTCATTCAACCGACTTTCATGTTCCAAGATTCCACGAGAAAGTGAACTGATGTCTACCACCGGCAAAACATAATTTTTCTTATTGCGAAATTCGTCTATCACACCAACTGCAACTTCTGTACCCGAAATATATTGTTCAACAATAAATGGCTGATTGTGTGAAATTGATTCTTCGACGATACCTGCGAGGTCTAATGCTGTGAACGCAAAGAAAGTATGAACAGATGAACCACCAGAGAGAGGTTTGATGACCCATGGAGGCGCCATAGTATTGTAAATACGAGCACAAACTTCAGAGACTGATTCTATCCCCTCTGGCATTATCAAAAGCGAGGTTGGTGTTTTGATTCCTAGAGACTGGGCGTATTCTTTAGTTTTTTGCTTATTAAAAGCTTGGGCTGAGGCAATGACACCTGATCCACTATAAGGAATACCGTACTGATCGAGCAGGCCTTGGACCTTACCATCTTCTCCAAACTCTCCATGAAGTGCGTTCCAAACATAATCTACTGAAGATTGTGCTTTTTCAAGATCTGCAGGTATACCTTTGATATGAAGTATTCCTTCTTTATCTAAGAGCATATCTATCGCCTCAAAACCACCATCAATAAGAGCCTGCTGGACTGCTCCTCCTGTTTTAAGTGAGATAGTATACTCAGGACTTACTCCCCCACGAAGAATTCCGATTCGTTTCATTGATATAAGTATAGCATTTAGTAAAAATAAAAAGCTCTATTCGCGTTAGAGCGATTAGAGCTTTTTGATGTATTAATAAGACCAAAACCGATAGTAAGAAAAAATAAAATTAGACCAATTTTGTAATAATTTAAGAAATCCACTTTCTTAAATTTATTTGGAGCAATAAAGAAAAATATAAATAATATAGTAAAAGCTACGAAATAATATATATTCATGTCTTACGGTTTTTATTTATCTTCATATTACATACTAAAAAATGTTTAGCAAGAGCAGGTTCAAATCCTGCCCGACGTTAAACTACAAAAGCAAAAATCCCAAGACGTAAAGTCTGGGATTTTTGCTTTTGGTGCGTCGGGCAGGATTTGAACCTGCGTAGCCCGAAGGCGTCAGATTTACAGTCTGATGTAATTGACCACTCTACCACCGACGCGTGCCGCTGCAAGTGCAGCGCTGCATATATAATTGTTTTAGATTCTACTTTTACGCAGAGTGAACTCTACGCGCAGAACCTGATTTCTTCAAAGAACTGATCTGCTTCTTATTCTTGTGAGAGATAACGATGTCATCACCAACCACTGAAACAGCGACAGCGTCACCGGCAGTAATTTGCTGCTTAATGATCCGCTCAGCAATCGGGTTGAGTACTTTACTCTGAACCAAACGATTGAGGGGTCGAGCCCCGTACTGAGGATTATAGCCGACACGCGCAAGATATGAAAGCGCAGCGTCATCAATATTCACAGTTATACCTTTTTCTTGCAAACGCGCAAGGATAGTATTGGTGC
This sequence comes from uncultured Candidatus Saccharibacteria bacterium, assembly GCA_964369095.1. Classification (GTDB taxonomy): domain Bacteria; phylum Patescibacteriota; class Minisyncoccia; order Phycocordibacterales; family UBA9973; genus UBA4124. The sequence goes on from CAYJDV010000006.1 coordinate 12,065, forward strand.
GAATAGAAACAATTTGTTTTATCGCTTCCGGACTGAGGATATCAAATACTACAATTTCGTCAATACGATTGAGGAATTCTGGTTTGAAATGATCTTTGAGGGCACCTTCTACTTTTTCTTTCATCTGAGAGTATTCTACAGTTTCAGTATTGTTGTGGAACCCTATTGATTCCATCTTTTGGATAAACTGACTACCGATATTACTAGTCATGATGATGATTGTATTTTTGAAGTTTACCTTTCTACCCTTTCCATCAGTCAAAATACCATCATCGAGTACTTGGAGTAATATATTGAAAACTTCAGGATGAGCTTTTTCAATCTCATCAAAAAGTACAACAGAGTACGGATGATGTCTCACTGCTTCTGTGAGTTGCCCAGCTTCATCGTAGCCCACATATCCAGGTGGTGAACCAATAAGCTTAGAGGTCGCATGTCGTTCCATGTATTCACTCATATCCACTCGGATAAGAGCTTTGTCATCATTGAACATAAACTGCGCCAATGTCTTTGTCAGCTCGGTCTTACCAACACCAGTAGGACCTAAGAAAATAAACGAACCAATAGGGCGATTTGGATCGCTAATACCTGCTCGAGCACGTCTTAGAACATGTGCCACACGAGTGATAGCTTCATCTTGCCCCACTACTCTTTTTTTGAGCTCTGCTTCCATTTCCGCAAGTTTCGCTCTCTCCTCTTCAAGCATTTTGTTCACTGGTACACCTGTCCAACGAGCGACAACTGAAGCGATGTCTTCTTCTGTTATTTCTTCACGCAACACTCGACGTGTTTTTTGGAATTTCTTCAAACGTGCAGTTTTGGCTTCCAAATCTTTTTGTAGAAGTGGTATGTGTCCATAGCGTATCTCAGCGGCTCGTCCTAAATCAGTCCGAAGTTCTGCACCTTCTGCTTCTAAACGAAGAGTCTCCAGATCTTTCTTGATCTTTGCAATCTCAGAGAGAGTACCTTTTTCATTCTTCCATTTCATTTCAAGCTCTTTGGTCTTTTCTCCAATGTTGGCAATTTCTTTTTCTATATCTGAGAGACGACTTTTTGCAGTCTTGATACCATGCTTTTGTGCAAAGTCTTTATCAAGGTCTTTCTTGATAGCTTCTTTTTCGATCTCCAAACGCATTATCTTGCGGTGTGCTTCTTCGAGAACTGTTGGCTTATTTTCAAGCTCCATACGAAGAGCAGAACAAGCTTCATCAAGCAGATCTACCGCCTTATCAGGAAGATGACGATTAGTAATATATCTGTTTGAAAGACTAACTGCCGCAATAATAGCATCATCAGTTATATGAACGCCGTGATAGAGTTCATATTTTTCTTTTAGACCTCGAAGTATGGCAATGGTATCTTCAGGACTTGGTTCATCTATCGCCACAGGTTGAAAACGTCTAGCTAGAGCTGGATCTTTTTCAATATATTTTTGATATTCTTTTAGTGTAGTTGCTCCAATTGCCCTTATCTCACCACGAGAAAGTGCTGGCTTGAGCATGTTAGACATATCCATCGATCCTTCAGCGCTACCGGCTCCAACGATAGTGTGGATCTCATCGATAAACAAGATGATCTTACCTTCGGCCTTTTCTACTTCCTTCAATATCCCCTTCAGACGCTCTTCAAATTCACCACGATACTTTGTACCAGCAAGCAAGCTACCAATATCAAGAGAAACTATTTCTTTGTCTTTCAAACTCTCCGACACGTCACCTTTTACAATACGCACCGCCAACCCTTCCACTACTGCAGTTTTTCCTGTTCCTGGTTCGCCAAGAAGTACTGGATTATTCTTTGTACGACGAGAAAGTATCTGCATGATGCGCATGATCTCAGTATCTCGGCCAATGACTGGGTCAAGTTTGTCTTCACGTGCAAGCTTTGTCAGATTGCGAGTGAACTTTGTTAAGAGACGAAACTTTTTATTTGTATTTAAATCTGGATTCTTATTGTTTCTAAATTCTGAAATAACTTCTAGAACAGCAGATCTTTCAATCTTGAACTTCTCAAGTATTTCAGTAGCATCATTGCGTATATCTAAAAGCGCCACAAACAAATGTTCAGTGGACACAAAAGTATCTTTTATTTCAGTTGCTACTTTCAGTGAGTGCTCGATAGTTTGTGCTAGATCGGCAGTCAAAAACATTTGGTAAGACGGAGCAACAGTTGTTTGATTTTCTGATCCTTCTATGGCTTCAAGTACAGAATCAGTCAGGTGCATACTATCTACATCGATACGATCGAGTAAGGTGACGATATTAGAATCTTCCTGCACTAAAAGCGCAGCCAGAAGGTGCACAGTGTTTACGTTGTTTTGCCCTCGCTCAATCGCCAGTTCGTGCGCTCGTTTGATGGCTTCTTTGGCTTTAGTGGTGAATTGGTTTAGTGGTGGCATAAGTTAGGTTTAAAGGTTCAAAAGTTATGACGTATAAAGGGCTTTCGGCTTACAAGAATAGAAGGAAATTCAGCAATATCTGTATAAAGATACTATATCACAATCGTCAAGGTTTTCTAGAGTATCTCTAAATAATATTGTATTTTTTAAATATCGAACTTAAAGATTTTATAGTTTTATCCAATTCGCGCCTTGTTGTCTTTCTTCCGTACGAGATTCGGATAGCACCTAAATTCTCATTTGGATACAACATCGAGACAAGTTCTGACTCTTGATCTTCTTCGTTTTTACAAGCACTCTTTGATGAGACAGCAATCCCTCGAGCATCTAGTTCAATAACTAAAAGTTCGCTATCAATATTTGGAATCACAAGGTGTGATATATGAGGAGTTCTTTCCCCTTTTGTAATACGCACAAAAGGAAAAAACTTTTCAACTTTTGATTCAAAATAATATTGTAATAGCTTTATTCTCTCAAATTCTTTTTCTCTACTATTTTGTGCAAAATCAAGAGCATGGGCAAAGTTGTGTATCAGTTCTACTGCTTGTGTCCCTGGTCGGAGTCCCATTTCCTGACCTCCGCCATAAAATATCGGCAACAGATTTACTCCGCGTCTTTTGTAAAGCATCCCAACACCTTTTGGGCAATAAAGCTTTGTAGCGCCGAGTGTCATCATATCTACCCCCAACCTGGCGACATTTAAATCATAGAAAAGTGGCGCTTGTGTCGCGTCAGTATGAAAAACAATAGTGCTTTCTGGATATTCTTTTCGAAGTTTACGAACTTGTTTGGCGATATCTTTGATCGGCTGTACTGTCCCTATTTCATTTTGTACAAACATAACAGTCACAATCAAAACTTTAAATTCTTTTGGTACAACTATGTTTTTTACAGAAACAACTCCGTCTTCTTGCGGTAATACACAAACCAATATTTCATTTTGTAAATGAGAAAGTGATTCTTTGACTGCAGAGTGTTCAAAAGGGCTTGTATAAACGACGATGTCGCTAGGAGAAATTCCTTTTTCTAAAAAATATTTTACACTTCCCAGTAGAGCCAGGTTGTCACTCTCCGAAGCATTGCTTGTAAATACAATTTCATCGGCATGAGCACCGATGGACTTGGCAGAGAGTGATCGAGCGCTAGAGAGTGCCTTACGCAAGAGTACTCCTTCACGATGCAGAGCGCTCGGATTGGCACCTAGAATATTTTTATCAATCCGCGGAAAAGAAGAGATCATTTTGGGATCAGTTGGGGTACTTGATGCAAAGTCTAGATATATTCGGTTGTTTCGGAAGAAAAGCTTGAAAAACACAGTAAAATCAGTATAATATGCTGTTATGGTACAAAGTATACCACTGTGGCTTACAATCACCCTCTTATTACTATCTTTGAGCACTATTGCCCTGATAGTTATTTGTCTGAATCTCCACAAACGTCTGAAGTCTTTTATGAAGGGCAAAGACGGAGCATCGCTCGAATCAGTACTAGCCTGGCTCACCCAAAAGAACGCCCAAGTCGAAGATACTCTTGAAGCTCACAAAGAAGCTCTTGAGTTGATAGACTCTCGTGTTAAAAAAAGTGTCAGAGGTTATTCTCTCATTCGATACGATGCCTACGAAGATTCAGGTGGTAACCAAAGTTTTGCAACTGGTATTATCGACGAGCAAGGAGATGGATTTATCCTCTCTGTCATAACTAACAGAAACCATGTTGGTGTTTATGCAAAACCAGTCAACAGAGGTATCGCTGCATCGAGTCTCACTCCAGAAGAAACTCTAGCCTTAGAGACATCAAAGAAAAGTCTAAAAATATAATTCGAGTAAAAAAAGATATGAAACCATCAAACCTAAATCGTCCACCAGTTGTTGCCATCATGGGTCATATCGACCATGGTAAAAGTACGCTCTTGGATTATATTCGAAAGACAAATGTTGTCGACGGTGAAGCCGGTGGTATCACTCAACACCTCAGTGCTTACGAGATCTCAGTTCCCTACCAAAAAGAAGAGCGAGCAATCACCTTCATCGATACTCCTGGGCATGCTGCCTTCACTGGTATGCGTGAGCGTGGAGCTAGTGCTGCTGATATTGCTATCTTGGTTGTCTCAGCCGAAGATGGCGTAAAAGCTCAAACTCTCGAAGCCTTGCACACTATTCGCGATGCCAAGATTCCTTTTATTGTCGCGATCAACAAGATAGACTTGCCGGAATCAAATATTGAAAAAACCAAACTCTCTCTGGCTGAAAACGAAGTTTTGGTTGAAGGTTATGGAGGAGACATTCCGTTTGTTGCTATTTCAGCTGCAAAAGGTACCAATGTCGACGAACTCCTTGAGACTATACTCTTGGTTGCAGACCTAACAGGTTTAACATATACACCAGATGCACCTGTTGAAGGTATAGTGATTGAAAGCAACCTCGAACCAAAGCGTGGTATCGCCGCGACTATCATAGTCAAAAATGGGACTATCAAAAGAAGTCAGTTTGTTGTTGCAGGAGACTCTTTCACTACCACTCGAATCATGGAAAACTTCCTAGGCAAAACAGTGGAGAGTGTCTCAGCTGGTAAAGCAGTGCAACTTGTTGGCTTCAATGTTTTACCTGAAGTTGGAGCAAGTATCGTAGTCTTTGATAAGAAACGTGAAGCTGAAGACTACATAGAAGAAATGTCTACCAAAGTAAACGGTGGAAAAGATGCAGTAGCAGTCGCTCCAGGACACAAAGTTGTTCCAATCATCATCAAGACTGATGTTCAAGGAACACTTGAAGCCATCGAAAAAGAAATCAGCAAAATCTCTGTACCGGGACTACATATCAAAATCATCGGTAAAGGTATCGGCGCTATTGGAGAGTCTGACATCAAACTCGCTCAATCAGACAAAAACACTATTATCCTTGGTTTCAATTCATCAATGGAAAATAGTGCCAAAGATATCAATGAGAAAGTTGGTGCGGAAGTACAGCTTTTCAATATCATCTACAAACTAACAGAATGGCTAGAAGTAGAACTAGAAAAACGCCGACCTCGTGTCGAGACTCGAGAAGTCATAGGTACTGCTAAAGTCTTAAAGACATTTTCTCAAACCAAAGAAAAACAAGTCTTGGGTGCACGTGTTGAAAGTGGTATCATCGCACTTGGCGCTAAAGTATCAGTCATCCGTCGTGACTTCCCTATCGCAGAAGGTAAAATAGTTGAACTCCAACAGGCTCGTCAAAAAATGAAAGAAGTCTCTGAAGGAGAATGTGGTCTAATGATCGAATGTAAAAATGATATCGCCGCTGGAGACGTATTAGAAGCCTTTATTATGGTGACCAAGTAAAATTCACCCGCCAAAATTTATGAAAAAATACACCTTAATAGAATATAATAATAATTGCCAAAAAATTTAGGCGGGTAAATATGGATAGTGAAAAACAAAACAAAATAGAAGGACAAATAGCTCAACTCGCAGCCACATTTATCGAACGCGAGAGCAACAAGACTGCCTTGATTACTGTTACTCGGGTTGAAGTTTTAGAGCGTGGACGCAGTGCTACAATATATATCTCAGTTCTACCTGAGAGTGGTGAAGAATCAGCTATAAACTTTTTAAAGCGAAAGCGTCACGATCTAAGGACTGTGATCAAAAAAGGTATCAACATGATCAACATCCCATTTATTGATGTTGAAATTGACAAAGGAGAGAAAGCCCGACACACTATAGAGGCTCTCTTAAGAGAAGGTGACAAACCCGCCTCTTTATAAATAAGGCGAGACAAGTTAAATATGACCTGGTGGCCAAGTGGTAAGGCGGTTCTCTGCAAAAGAACTATACGCGAGTTCGATTCTCGCCCAGGTCTCACGTGCAAAGCACGCTCCTTCGGCGAGAATCGAACTCAGGAAGGGGTCGGGAGAACACCTGGTCTCCCAAATTTTTAAAAATAAAAAATGCCCGGATGATGGAATGGTAGACATAGAGGACTTAAAATCCTCAGCCGTTATAGGCGTGCGAGTTCGAGTCTCGCTCCGGGCACATAATAAAATACTTAGTGACTTGTGACCACAAATAAAATTCAGGATTCTCCCTCGACTAAAACTGTTGCAACAGTTTTGTCTGGGCACCGACTCAACTATTTTCTCTGATGAGAAAATATGTTTCCATCGTTCTCATCCTGCACGCAAGCAAAGCAGTTTGCTTGCTTAAGCGCACAATATAAAAATCCCCAAACCTGGGGATTTTTATATTGTGCGCTTAGCAGGATTCGAACCTGCGACCGTCTCCTTAAAAGGGAGCTGCTC
>CAYJDV010000007.1:0-17586 GCA_964369095.1 uncultured Candidatus Saccharibacteria bacterium
CCTTAATAACTTGTTCATCGATATCAGAAAAAACTTCTCGAAAGGCATTGAGTTTTTCACTTTTTGCTTTTTCTACATAAGAAGCTACCAAATCTTTGATAGTGATTTCTCCAGAAACTATTTTTTTGTGTAAAATTTCAATAGTATTTTCCACCCCAAACGAAAAACCGTCATTTGAGTTTGTTTTATCTTTATCTGTATGTGTTGAATCTTTCATATATTTTTGTAAGTTGTTTTCGTACGGGACAGATATTATTCTCCAATAACTTTTGGTACTTGGACAAAGCCATCTTTGTGAAGAGGAGCTGCTTCAACTAGATTGTAGGCGCTACCGAGTGGCGCCACGATATCTTCACGAGCGACATTTTTCTGAGAAAATTCTTTTTTACCAACCTGACCAATATCTACTTTTTGGATAGTATCAAGAAAACCAACGATGTTGGTGATATCTTTTGCTAGCTGTTCTTTTTCCTCTTCTGGGACAGAGAGTCGTGCCAAATGAGCTAGATGGTTGAGGGTATTTGAGTCAATCATGGTGTAAATATAGCAGATTTTAAACCATCTTCAAAAAGACTTCTTCAGAGATCATTTTGACTCCAAGTTTTTCTGCTTCATCTATTTTTGAACCTGGATTCTCACCTGCCAATACAAAATCAGTCTTTGCAGAAACACTACTTGAAATTTTTCCTCCATTATTTTGAATTATCTTCTTAGCTTCTTCACGAGAAAGTGTTTCAAGAGTACCGGTTAGAACAAAGGTCTTACCTTCAAATACTCCTCCTTTTTTTACAACAACTGAGACAGGTTTTACACCAGCATCAAAGAGTTTTTTGGTAAAGTGATTACCGTATTTGCTCTTAGTGTAAGAAGCGATACTTTGAACCACCGCTCCCCCGATATTTTCTATACTGTCCAAATCTTCAGCTGTAGCTTTCCAAAAATTATCAAAAGTTTTGTAGTGTAGGGCTAAGTCTCTAGCTGTTTGTTCGCCGACATGGATAATACCTAATGCATTGATAAATCTATCTAGTGGTGGATTTTTCTTTGATTGTATTTCTCTGATGATATTTTCAGCACTCTTTGCACCAAAGCGTTCAAGCCCAGCAAGGTCACTCTCTTCAAGAGTAAACAAATCTGCTGCGTCTGTTATCAAACCTTCCTCTTGAAGTCTCTCAACTATCTTTGGTCCGACTTCATATATCTCCATAATACGAACAAAGTGAATAAGATTTTTAGTTTGTTTTGCAGGACAATCAGAGTTATTACAATAATAACCTACACTTTCTTCACCCGTGCTGCCCTTCTTCTGAACTACGTCACCACCACATTCAGGACAATTCTCTGGCATTTCAAAAACTTCTGTTTTCTTTGGACGTAGATTCATTATTACTTCCACTACTTCAGGAATAACGTCTCCTGCTTTCTGAATAATCACAGTATCTCCTACTCTTATATCGAGACGTCTTATCTGATCAATGTTATGAAGTGTTGCCTTTGAAACAGTAGACCCTGCAACTTTTGTCGGAACAAAATGAGCAAGCGGAGTCAGTATGCCGGTGCGACCAACTTGTATAGAAATATTTGTCACAGTAGTTGTTGCTTGTTCTGCTGCATATTTATAAGCAATAGCATATCTTGGAGCCTTCCCAACAATACCCAAGGTTTGATGTAGGGCTAAACTGTTGACCTGAACCACAACGCCATCAGTTCCATAATCAAGACTACTGCGTTGTCCTTCAATATAAGCAATAACCTTCTCAACTTCTTCTAAATCAGGTGCATTTCCTTCAAAAGGAGCAACTGTAAAACCTATTTCTCGAAGATATTTATGAAGCTCTGCATGTGTCTTTTTGTTTCCACCTTGAGCAATATCCCAAGCAAAAAAATCAAGGCTTCGCTCTCGAGATAGAGCAGGATCTAGTTGTCGTACTGATCCAGCGGCGGCATTACGAGTATTTGCCAAAAGCGGTCGACCTTCTTTTTGGTACATCTTATTTAGTCTTTCTAAGGTTTTCTTGGACATAACTATTTCACCACGAACTTCAATAGTCCCCTTATGCTCTCCAATGAGAACTAGCGGTACAGAAGATATCGTTTTAACATTCTGAGTAATATCTTCACCAATCAAACCATCACCCCTAGTCACAGCAGTAGTTAAAATACCATCTATATAAATAAGAGAAGCTGCTAAACCATCAAGTTTCAACTCACAAAAATATTCAAACCTTTCACTTGGTGCCAATTTTTGTATTCGCTTTTCCCAAGCTTCGAGTTCTTCAAAAGAAAAAGCGTCGTTAAGTGATAGCATTCGAACTTTATGTGGCACCTTGATAAATTGATCAAGAGGTTTACCACCAACACGATAGACTACAAAGTTTGGGTCAGAAAATTCTGGAAAATCTTTTTCTATTTTTTTTAATTCCCTAACCAAAGAATCATAGACCTCATCACTTACTGTCGGCGCATCTGCTTCATAGTAAGAGATTGCATGCAAAGATATCTCTTTTCTGAGTTTTTCTAAACGTACTGTAGCTTCTCTTTCGTTCATATTAATATCTTACTTCTAGTGCTCTTTCAACTTGTCGAGGTGTTGAATCACAAATATTATAACCTCGTCCTTGAACAACGTTGGTTCCAGGTGATGATAATTTGTCAAAATAAATTGATGAACAAGGTTTAGAAACATCTGTAACATTTTGCTTATAAATCAAATAGTCCATTACACTAGATACGTCTAGAGAATATACATTATTACCACAGGTTATTTGAGAAAGCGCAGTAGAACCGTCAGTGCCTACAGGAAATGACTCTAAGACACTGTCGTAATAAAGACCACACTCTACAGCAGTATCTGCTTCATAAAAACTAATTTGAGAATCTTTGGCCAAACTAGAGAGTATCATCTGTTTTAGTGATAGGTTAGAAATACCTATGGCAATAGAGAGAATAAGGGTGATTATCAATACAGTAAAAAGCATTGCGAATCCTTTATTATGTTTTTTTATTGAAAAGTTTTTCATATTATTGCCTCCAGTTGGTTATGAGTATTTCTTGCTCAACTGAACGAGGATTAGATCCGTTAAGCCAAGAAACATTTGCGGTAACAATTAATTGTTCCGGATCACTATCAGAAGTTTTTATTTTAATAGTTCTAACAAAAGATGTTTCAAATGTTGATAAAATACTTGGAGGAAATGGATAAGTTGACTGGTACCCATAAAATGCATTACTTGGGTAATAAAGTACAAAAGGACACCCCTTATTCTCACACTGTTTTATCTTGGCTCCTGTTGTATATGGGTCTACATAACATCCATCAGCACTAAAACATCCATCACTACCTGTGCCCGTAGGGTTACCTAAAGTATCAACAGACAATACTCCTGCTTGCCAATCAGACCAAAGAACTCCTTGTTCGAAAGATGTATCGCGTGAATTTCTAACATACTCAATCGATTCTTGAAGTAAGTTATTGGCTACAATTTGATTGCGAGAATAGCGGACTGAATAAAAACCACCAGAAGCGAGAGATAAAAGAGCGCCAATAGAAAGTGTCAATATCAAAATAGCAACCAATGTCTCTATAAGAGTGAATCCTTTTTGTTGTTTGATAATATTTTTCATAATTTTATTCAACTGCTCTCTGTGATAAATAAGTTTGTACTGCAAATGGTTGAGTTTCTGCTCCTGCTACTGCAATACCTTGAATAAATATCATTACGTTTGGTTGTATTGAGTCCAATGGATCTGCTCCACTTACATAGAATTCTAGTTTTTGAACATCTATTTCTGGAGCTGTGATGTCTATCCAGTTTGTCCATACTCCTGATTCTTGAGTGCGTTTCTGTATTACACCAGTAGTACCATTTGGTTGCGCTAACTGATATTCAACAAACTGACTGACTCCTAAAGTAGAATCTACAAGAAGTTTTGAGCTAGGACTTTGATTATCAAAAGTACAATTCGGATCCCCTGTGTTTGAAGAACCTCCACATACAACACTGTTACCTGTACGAACTGTACGAGAAATAGATTCAAGTCCAAAATTTAAATTATCAATAACACTACGCATCGCTTGAACTTTTCTAGAAGCGTTATTGACGGTATACAAAGATCCAACAGCAGCTAAAACAACAATGGTAAAAAGCATAAGAGAAACCATCAGCTCAACCAGCGTAAATCCTGACTGGGTAAATTTCTTTCTATTATTAAATTTAAATGTTGTTATTTTCATATTATTTAACACTTATTTGTCCTGTATTCCAGACTGATACTTTTCTAGTCAAACCTTTAGCTGATCTAAGTACTATATCAACATATGAAATACTTGAAGTCTGACAATCTGCATCAAGAGTTTCTTTATAACAAATAATAGCATCTGGTACTGGTCTACGGAAAGTTATATCAACCGACCCGACAGCTACACAACCAGTAGCGTCTGTACAAACCTCCACGATGGTATCTGAGCTATTTATAGTGAAGCTTTCAAGACACTCCGAGTCCACCGCTGGACTACCACATACGCCGTTATTGTCATATAACTTGTTTGGAAGTGAGTCAGCGCTACTTGGAATATCAGCAAAAACTACAAATCTTTTCTTGTTTGGATCAAACGATCCGCTAGTGTCGTCGAGTGAGAAACTTATACCATAAGAAGGGAAAGTTCTAGTATCCACACCAGAGTTGTTAATACTTTGAACACTGGTTGCATAAGTTTGGACCTTTCGAACTGTTAAGGCAATATCTTGCGAAAGATTTCTTATCGAAACATTGGTACTAAAATCAGAGTAATTGAATAGTAAAACAGAAGAGATAATACTAAAAATAACAATAACAACGATAAGCTCAATCAGTGTTACCCCTGATTGTAGCGAACTCTTAAAATTTTTTATATTGTTTATAGCCATAATGGAAATAATGATGATAGTGTTACCTCATAAACGCTAACGATAAAAAGTGCAACTATCATAAACGGAGCGAAAGGTATTTCACTTTTCATACCATGGGCTCGAGAAGTTGCGAGTAGCAACAACCCAACGATAGCACCGATCCAAAATGATAAAAAGAATATCGTAATACTAGAGGCGATACCAACGAGCCAACCAATACCTAATGCGAGCTTAACATCGCCAAATCCCATAAAACGACCTTTTGAAAAGAACCAAAGAAAGAAAAATGGAGCTGCAAGAATTAGACCTGAATAGACAGAATTTAAAAATGAAAATGATGGCAGTGTAGCAACCTTCCATAAAATAGAGATAAAACTAAGGACTATAAGTGGATAAACTATTTTGTTAGGAATAATTTTATGACGAAAATCATAAGCCATGATGACAATCAACAAAGACGCTACTGTCGCACTAAAAACAAAAGATACTAAACTATAAAGATTAAAGCCTTGGCTAAGCATAATCTTTGTATATAAAATAACAAACATCAAACCAGTAACAAGTTCTACTATTGGATATTGAAAAGATATTTGAGTACTACAAGTTTTACATTTACCTCGAAGACCTAAAAAAGAAAAAACGGGGATAAGCTCATACCAGGCAAGAGGTGTACTACAGCGAGCACACTTTGAACGACCCTTAGCAATACTGCGTCCAGTGTTTATTCTCAAAATAACGACATTGAGAAAACTTCCAATAATAAGACCGAGCCCAAAGATGATAACTGGTAGAAAAATCATGCCTTTATTGTACCACGCACATCAAATCAACAAAACAAAAAACCTATCCACAAGGGATAGGTTTTTTGTTTAAGAATAGAAATTTTCTATCTTTAAATGTTTAGGATTTATTATGCTCCACAAACAACTGAGTTTGCAGTAAGTACTGTTGCTTCTGCTGAAACACCAGTTGAGTCAACACAGTAACCTGCGTTTGCTCCACCTGCCTTAAGAGTTACGATTGCTGCCCATCCAGCTGCAGTGTCGTGACATACAGAGTTTCCGGCTACGATACCAGTTGTACCGTATACGTATGCTTGAGCATCAGCTCCTACAGTTGCAGCAGCAGCGAGTTTCTGAGCAGCACCGAGAACCATAGCAGAGATATTGTTTGTACCAGTTGTACAAACACCTTCGTATGTAGTTCCAGCATCATAGAAAAGCTCAGCTTGTGCACGAGCGTTTGCTAGGTTTGCCTTGATAGCTGCATCAGCTCCTTTGTTTCGAGCTGAGTTAAGTGATGCAAGCACCACAGAAGCCAAGATACCGATAATTGCGATAACCACCAACAATTCGATGAGAGTGAAACCGCGTGATGAATTCTTTTTCATAACAATAAGTTTTTAATTAAAAATAATATTTGAATCTTAATAATCGATTATTACAAATTCCTTTGTAACTGGTTATAAGTATACCACGCTACCCTGCCAGGTGTGCAAGTGGATATAGAACTATTGAATTCCTCCAGCAATATTGTAGATAGGAACCAAAACTGAAACCAACAAAAGCCCAACACCGAGACCTAAACTGATGATCATGAAAGGTTCGATCAAGCCAACCAGAGTATCTACTGCTTCATCAACTTCACGTTTGTAGAATTTAGCCAACATCTTAAGTATTTGACCCATAGAACCAGTCTCTTCACCGACTCTGATGATCTGAGGCATGATCTTTGGTATTTCTGGATGTATTTCAAGAGATTGAGAAAAACTTTTACCTGCTTTAACTGCTTCCATGGCTTCCATAAGGATTGATTGGTACTTTTTGTTTCCTACGACGTTAGCTGTGATTTCAATAGATCGAACGATCGGAATACCCGCAGAGAGCATTGTGTCCATGTTGTCAGAGATTCTAGCTAGATAAACTTTTCTAAATAGGTTACCAAGAATAGGAATATTTAACTTTGCATCATCTAAGAATCTCTTACCTTTTTTGGTCCTAACAAGGTGCACAAGATACCCGACAAGTAAGGCAACAAAAATTAGGAAGAATACTCCGTAATTAACTAAAAAGTTACTAACAGACAGAACAATCTTTGTATAAAAAGGTATTTCTTGTCCACTTTCCAAAATAATAGCAGATAGTTTTGGTACAACGACAGTAAACATCAAGACCATAACGATAATGAAAGTACTGATAACGAAAGCTGGATAAACAAGGGCATGCTTAGTCTTTGATGTTAAGGCGTATTGTCTATCTAGATAGTCTGCAAGGAAAAGAAAGACTTGAGTAAGTTTTCCTGACTCTTCTCCTGCTTTAACCATGTTTACATAAAAATCTGAGAAAACATCAGGGTGCTTGGCAAGTGCTCCGGCGATAGAAGAACCAGCTTGTAAGTCAGAAACTATCTGGTTCATCTTTTGGCCTAATAATTTGTTTTCAGTATTACTAGAGAGAAGACTAAAAGCCTTGAGAGCTGAAACCTGAGCTTCAAAGAGTGTCGACATCTGTCGAGAAAGAATCACTACCTCTTTCATCGGTACCTTTTCAAAAAGAGTTACCTGGAACCATTTTCTAGATTCACTTTCGCTTTTTACTGAAGTAACGATGAGCCCTCGTCTTTGGAGACCAGAAATAGCGAGCTCACGGTTAACAGCCTCGATCATTCCATCTCTTTTTTCTCCCTTATCGGTTACTGCTGTATATCTAAAATTCATATCTTATTTGTAATTAAAGCAATCTCTCCAAATTCTTTGGATTCGTTGAATAAGCAAAAGCGTTTTCAACAGTTATTTCTCCTGCTCGAACAAGTTCGATGAGAGAGCGGTTCATATCCACCATCCCCTGCTCAAAACCGGTTTCAATAACAGTGTCTATTTCGTGGGTTCTTTTTTCTCGAATAAGGTTCTCAATAGCATTATTGTTGATCATCATTTCATAAGCCGGGATACGACCTCCTGAAATACGAGGTATCAAGCGTTGAGAAAATACTCCGATAAGCGATGATGATAACTGGATACGTATTTGATCTTGTTGGTTGGCAGGGAAAGAATCGATAATACGGTCTATGGTTTGTGAAGCAGTGTTTGTGTGAAGAGTTGAAAGTACTAAGTGTCCTGTCTCAGCTGCCGTCACTGCTGTTCCGATCGTTTCAACATTACGCATCTCACCAATCAAGATAACATTTACATCTTGTCGGAAAGCACTCTTGAGAGCTTCAGGAAAGTCTGTTGTATCTATTCCCACTTCTCTTTGATCAATAATAGATTTACCTTGCTTGTAAACGTATTCAACAGGATCTTCTACTGTGAGTATATGAGCTTGTTTTTCTTCATTGATAATACTAACCATCGCTGCCATAGTCGCACTTTTACCTTGTCCCACAGGACCAACAACCAAGAAAAAACCTTGTCTCTTACGGGCGAATTCGGCTAGAGATGACGGTAGGTTAAGTTCTGCTAGGCTTTTAACGTGAGGAATAAGACGAAGGGCAATTACAAACTTACTCTGCTGAATAAAAGCGTTACCTCGGAGGCGAACACCTTCTTTGTACTCGTATGAAAAATCAAGATCTTTTGCTTCTATAAAATGAGCATAATTCTCTGGCGAAAGAATTGTTTTTAAGATTCCTTCAAGATCCGCTTGGGTCATTTCAGGTCTTGTCATCAAAAAGATAAGTTCCCCGTTGACTCGAACTGCCGGAAAACGACCAGCAGAAAGATGCAGGTCTGAACCATCTTCTGAAATAAGAGTCTCTAATAATTCTTCAAATAATTTTTTATATTCCATGTTCTTCTAAGACTTTATTTACTTTTTCTACGACCTCACTTGGTGTGCTGTTGGCCTTAACTATATAACTTGCTGCCCCCAAAGCTTTTCCTCTAGCCAAATCTTGTTCTTGACCAAGGTTGGTCAGATATATCTTGATGGATTTTGGTATCAAACCTTCTTGATTTATTGTCTCTAACATTTCAAATCCATCCATACTAGGCATAACAACATCAAACAAACAGACAACCGGAGCTAAACCATTTCGGAGCTTTTCAAGTACTTCCCCGGCGCTACTTGCTGTCTCGACATCAAAACCAGCTTGAGTAAAACGTAGAGCATACATATCCAACAAAAATGAATCATCATCAACTATAAGAATTTTCTTTTTTGGCTTGCCTTCATTTTCCATAATGTATTTATTATAGCGCCACTTAGGATTATAGACTAGTTAAACGTATAAACTTCTTGTAAAGCAATATCGCCATTGAGTGCTTTGATCAAGGCATCTTCTCGAAGAGTTAACATTCCCTTACTTCTGCAGAGTTTATAGAGTTCTGGTTCAACAGGATTCTTCAGAATAAGCTCTTGTATGTCTCTATCAATTTGGAACATTTCAAATATCGCCACACGACCTTTCATACCTGATGGAGCGTCAGATGTAGGTTTTATTTCAAAAACATGTTTAGGAATAGTGAGTTTATCCAAATATTTTTTATCCAAATCTTTGAACTGTTTACTAATCATTTCAGCAGTTATGTCATCCATTGGTATCTCATGTCTTGCTTCAGGAACAACTTTTCGAACCAGACGCTGAGCCATAGCTAAAATAAGTGTCGGAGCGATAAGATAAGGGTCTATACCCATATCAACAAGACGAGGAATAATACCAATAGCTGAGTTGGTGTGAATAGTCGAAAGCACTAAGTGACCAGTAAGCGCCGCTTGAATAGCAAGTTGAGCTGTTTCTTTATCTCGGATCTCTCCCACCATGATGATATTTGGGTCTTGTCGAAGGATTGAACGAAGTCCAACAGCAAAAGTATAGCCAATCTCTGGCATTACTTGAGACTGACTAACTCCTGGAATTTGGTACTCAACCGGATCTTCAAGAGAGACGACATTACTTCCCTCCTTATCAACTTCATTTAGCATTGAGTACAAAGTTGTACTTTTTCCAGAACCAGTTGGACCAGACATTAGAATAAGACCATAGGGTCTACTGATAGCATCTTTGATCATGGCTAGATGCTCTGGGGTAAAATCTAGTCCTTCAAGACTTTTGATACCTTTTTCTGAATCCAAGATACGCATAACAACCTTTTCGCCATAATATGCCGGGAAAGTAGAAACACGGAATTCAATTTTTCTTTTTTCTATAATTGTTGCGAAAGATCCATCTTGTGGCTTTCTTTTTTCATCGAGACGAAGTTTTGCCAATATTTTTATACGAGCAATAATTCCATCAAAAGAAGTCAGCGGTAACACGAGTGTCGTATGGAGAGTTCCGTCAACACGATAACGGACCTGAACCTTCTCTCCTGTGTTTTCAATATGGATATCAGAAGCATTACCTTCAACTGCGTGATTTATAATCACTGCCACTATCTTGATGATCGGTGCATCTTCAACTATCTTTTCTTGATCAGTCAGACCTATTTTTTCTTTAGGATTTGTCTTTAAATCTTGTGCAACAGAAGCGCTCAACTCTTCTTCAAGTTCACTATTGAGCTCACCTACTGCTTTGTCGACTTCTTGAGATAGAGCTTTGTAGTTTTCAACAACAGCTATAAAGTCACTGTAAGAAATAAGAAATACTTTAAATGGCACACCGAGTTTTACTGAGATGAACTGCAATGCATTCATACTCTCCATATTCTCTGGTTCTGTTATTCCTACAGAGAGTATCCCTTCAGCAAAAGCGATAGGTACAAACTTATAATGACGAGCAGCATCTTCAGAAATATACTTTAAAGTATCATAAGTAGTACTTTGTGGATTTACTTTTTGATACGGTAATTTATAAAATGTCGCCTTGGCAACGGTGATACTGTCCTCAGAAAGTCCAACAGAAAGAAGTGCCCGTGTGACATTGCCTTCAAACTTTGTGTCGAGTTCTGCAAGTACCTTGTTGTACTGTAGCTCGTTGATATTATTTTGTGACAACAAGAAATCTAGGAACATGGATTTTAAACTCTTTATTATTTTTTAGTAGTAGTAAAAGATGTAGTGTTACCTGTAGTTGTCATAGATCCACGGACAGCAATCGCTCGAACATAATAAGTAGTCTGAGGAATAAGCTTTGTCACAGTAACAAGAGTTGTACCATTTTTAGTTACGACAACCGGAGTTGTAGCATTACCAAATGTATCATTAGTGCCATATTCAAATACCACACTTGTCGGAACAGTATCTGCAACAGTGATCTGTGCACCGAACTCTGCTGTAGAACTTGTGACCTTTCCTGACTGTAAAGTATCAACAAAAACATCCGCCGTTGGAGTACTACCGGCATCAGAACCAATAGGAGCAAAAGGGTTTGTTCTACCAACTATCTCTGATCCTAGTGAAACAGGGAAATCTCTAAGCATCTTATAAGCCGGATTATCAAAAAGAGAAGTATCTATAGTTATACGTTTGATACTAGAGAGTAGGTTCGAAAATTCATCAGAAGCTTGAGTAGCTTGGGATTTATCAGCATTTGGTAGAGGGATAATACCTGTATTAGAAGATAACGGGCTAGTAGTTTGACTAACCGCAGGGACTTTCTTTGACCCCAAATAAGACATAGCAAATATAATAACTGCTAGAGAGAGAACGACTATTACAAAGATTTTTAGTTTTTTACTCATATTACTTTTTTAACCAATATGTTTTTAATGTAACGTTATATCTAAGACTATCCGAAATCCCTCTATCTGCCCCGCCACCCTGACCGAAGGTCACAGTACTGACATCAACAAGTCTAAGGTTTTGTTCGAGGTCAGAAATAAAAGCCAAAAAGTTTTTGTATTGACCTGTTGTCTCAAATGACATGGTAAATTCACCATAAGTTTTTTGGGCAGTAGCTGAAGCATCTTTTGATTCTGCTTTACTGGTATCGTATTGAACATTGCGAAGTGAAGAAAGTCCATTTTTGGTAGCCAAAGAGTCGAGCTGAATGATCAATCTGATGTTATCAACACTCTCTGGTAGTAATATCTTAAGATTATCGAGATCAGCTTTTGGAATACTGTTATATCGAGCAATTAGTTCTTCTCGTGACAACTTCAGTTTTTGAGCGGTCTCAAGCCTACTACTGAAACTGGCCACATCAGTACGCATAGCTTTGACTTCTTTATAACGAGGATTGATAACAGTGACAAAGACACCGATAGATCCGCCTATTAGAATTAGTAAAAATAAATATCTCATGATTATTGTGTTGGCATTACTGGCTCAGGTGGTACAACCGGAGCTTGTGTTTGCTTCTTTAAATTACTATCAATAAATGTCTGGTAAGAGAGGTCTGCGATATTTACTGAGAAATTGAGTTTGAAGTTCACTGTTCGAGTCTTGTCATCAACTGTTAGATTTGAAAAAACTGGGTTTTTAATAAGTGTATTTGTAGAAAAAGCATCTGATTGGAGAGCGATAGTGGCATAATTTTTGGCAGAGCCAGTCAGATCAACAGAGACGACAGGGACTTTTGTGATGGCATCTGTCTTTATAGTGTATCCAAAATCCTTATACTGGACACTTCGGAGAGTTGAAGCTTCTAGGGCTTCAAAAATAGGAGTGACTACCACATGGCTCTTGATCAAATCTTTAACTCCGTCGATACGAGCGTCGAGACGCTTCATATCAGAGACGAATTCTGTACCGATACCATCTTGTGCCTCTCTGATAGATTGTTCAAGTTTTGCTTTCTGAGAAACTAATTGTTTTTGATATAAATAAACTCCACCAAAAGCAACGCCTGTACCGACAACAATAACAAATGTTAAAAGAGAAAGCAGACCAACTGTTCCTGATCTATGCGGAGTGTAATCCACTGTTGATTCGATAGGACGTTTTGGAATAAAAGATGTAGGCGTAAATGGCTCCATGTATGGAATAAGTATAACACTATTTTATAGTGTTATGTACAAGTTTATTCAGTGGATTACTGAAGTTGCTTTAATGCGAGACCAACAGCGACAGAAAATTCTGGTCCTGTAGTTTTTAGTACCCCTCCAAGAAAAACTGGTGAGTCAACTTTTGAAAATGGATCAGCAATAACGAGCTCTGCTGCAAAACTTTGCTTAGCATATTCAAGTAGTCCCTTAGTCATAGCTCCTCCGCCAGTGAAAATAATCTTTCCGACGTTTTTATTGTAGCGCTTTTCATATGCCAAAATAGTAGAGTTGGCTTCTTGGAATATATCTGCAAGGTGGACCTTGAGTAAATCCGGTACATGTGGATGCTCTGGAGTAACTACGAGACCATTTTCTTTCTTTATAGACTCTGCTTTTTCAAAAGTCAGCTCCAGGCTGTGAGCAATAGCAAGTGTCATATCTTGAGAACCTTTATTAACAAGACGGAATGTCTCTACAACACCGTGTTCGATAATAGAGAGTTTAGTCTTCGATGCTCCGATGTCCATAATCATTACTGGGAAAAGTTCACGAGTCAGGACACTTCTGATGTGACTGAAGACTTCTATTTCAAGAGAGTCCATAGGTAGTCCCGCCTTTTGCATAAGGGTTGTGTATTTAACAAGTGTTTCGTTGAGTGTTGCCACAACTAGAACTGACATTTTTGCTTCTCCTCCACTCTCTGAAAGCACACGACTCTCAGTTCCTGAATCTTCACGACGCGGAATGATATACCAATCGAGTGACACGTCAGTGATCGGTACTGGGATAAATTTCTTAGCTTCATTTGGAATAACAGTTCCGAGGTCACGCTCTTCGATCTCTGCGGGCAATTGCAAGATAAAAATAATACAAGAGATAGAAGGAAGTCCTAGTACTACATTTTTACTAGTGATATGAGTTTCAGCCAGCACGTCAGTGAGTGCTTTGGCTAAAATTTCAGGATCAAGGTTTGTCACCTGACCTACCATACCTGCATCACCATCGTATTGTCCAAGTGCTAAAGCACCATAAGTATCAAGTACTGCTCTACCATTTTCCTTTTTGAGCTGAACTACTTTGATAGAAGAAGTCCCGATATCTATCCCAACAGCGATATCGCTAGATTTCGCACCAAATATGCCACTAAAGATTTTTTTAAGCCCGGCGAGTATACTATCCATATAACCCCTATTATAGATGAAAAAGTTCTTATTTACTATACAAACATATATACAAGCACTACTGTATGGCGGCTCTTGTAGCGGTTGCCAAGCTCCGGGACCAGCTATTTGTAGTGACTGTCTAGCAAAAATCCCCCTTTCTTCTGCTACAGAACACCCATGTATATACGGTATTTATAACTACGGCCACGCATTGGTCAGTCATGCCATCTGGAATCTCAAGTACCGACACAAAGGACAAGAAGCTAAACTTCTTTCTGAAAAAGCTCGAGATGTACTTACCGAGATGATCGCTGAAGAGCTACAATCAGAAAACCCTGAAAAAATAGTTTTTGTACCAATACCTCAATATAAAAAGAAAACACAGACCCGTGGTTTCAACCAGAGTGTTCTAGTGGCACAATGGTTTTCAAAAGAAATACCATTGTCAGAAGTAAAAGAGATCCTTGAGAAACATATTGAAACACTCCCCCAATCTCACCTATCAAGTAGAGAAAGCAGAATAAAAAATATCCACGACACAATGAAAATTCGTGGAGAGATAAATCCAAAACAAATCTACGTCATTGTCGATGATGTCACTACAACAGGAGCAACGTTTCTGGAGGCGATGAGAGTCCTAAAAGAAGCCGGTGCCAAAAATATTATTTGCATTGCCTTAGCGCATGGGTATAAGAGAAGATAGCTTACCTAAAGTTAGATCTCATGCGTGAAGCAAGAGAATTTAGTTTTTGTACTTCTTCTGAAAGAGCCCCAATACTTTTTCGTAATTCTTTCCTTTTTTCTTCCATTTTTTCATTACCAAGCTCTGGACCTAGGTTCCTTCCCGCCTCGTCAAGCGAGCCTGAAAAAGCCCTTGCACCATAAGCGAGCTTTTCAAGATTTTGTGGATTTTCTTTTATCCCTCCTCCAGTATTTTTTGGGTTCATACCCTCAACTAACCTAGTTATCTTCTTAAGATTTTGATTTATCGATTCAAGACCATACACATCAAATTTTTCATCAAAATTCTTGATGTCTTTTAGATGTTTTACTATACCCTGAAATTCATCGGGGTTTTGTAGTGGAGTAAGTCGCTGTTCTTGTCTTTCGTATAATGCGTCAATCATTGTTTTTGATTTACTTGAAATATCTTCAATAAGAGATTTCATATTACTTTCAAATCTTTTTGTCGCTTCATTCTCTCGTCCTTGCTGCGCATTTTCAATGTTTTTTTCTTCTCTCAATTTTTTCGCTATTTCCTGACTTTCTTTAATTAATTTTGTTTTTTGCTCAATATGGCGTGGGATTATATCTTCTTTCATTTCTCTTACAGCTTCAGGATCAGGTCCATATCGCTTCATAAAATCTTCTTCACTAAGATTAAGATACCCTTGATATTCCTCAATATCTTTTTGAGCAGCAGTAGCTTTATCCTCCCAGGTCAAAATAGCGAGTTCTTCTGGCCCCACATTATACCGATCTATTTTTTCTTGCTGTTTGCGACCTATATCCTGTACTTCTTTTTCATCAACAATTCTTTGGCCTATTTCTTCTGGAAAAATTTCCTTCTCTACTATTAGTTCTTCTTTTTTAACACCAGGAACCTTAAGCTCTTGCATTATTTTTTGAATTTGAAGATCGTCTTCTTCTTTTCTTTTTTGAATGTTTTGCTCTGAAAGAGGACTATTTGGATCTTCCTTTATTTCTAGATTTTTAACAGACTCAACAAAAGCCTCATTTTGTTTGGGTTGGCTTTCTTGAGGGTTAATCAAATTAGGATCTTCTAACATTCACAAAATGTACCAGAAATTGGTAAAAAACTCTACTTTGTATTGCACTGGCGCATGGATATAAGAGGAGATAGATTAATTTAGATTTATATCCTTAACCATTTTTGCAAAATCTTCTGATGCCTCTTTCTTAACTGTATTAATAGTGTGCGCATTATATCTTTCTACATCTCGAGAGTAATCTTCTGGAATATAGTAGAAGCGTCCATAACTACCACCGGGATTAGTTACATACATTTCCTTTATTTTATCTTCAACATCATAACTAAAATCTAACTCAAAAGGTTTATCACCTTTTTCTTTTATTGTTTTTTGGATTTTCTCTTTTATTGCTTCTGAAAGACTATTTATCATAGTATCCTGCTTCCATTCGTCCCCTTCTTCTAATCTAAATAAATCATGTTCTACTTCCAACTTAACCTTGTTCAAGTCTTTAAGAAAGTAAGCCGAGTAACCACTATAAAAAAATAGTTGTTTTTCTAGGCCTGGTATTGAAACCTCTTGTATTGTTTCAAGACTATTTTTCTCGGCCTTTTCTTGAACTTCTCCATTATTAAGTTTATTTTTCCACTCATTTCTGAATGGCTCCATATCTAGCGGATTAAAGTTATTTTCCATATAAACCAATAATACCATCTTTGGCGGTGAATATGGGTTAAGTACCCAGACTCTCAAGATTTATAAGGCTATTTTAGTATACTTTTGGTCTACAAAACTAGGACAGTGGGTCGCTAAATGATATTTAAAATATCTTCAATATTTTTTATAACTTTTAATCTCTTGTCTCTCTTCATGTAGACGGACTGTACTAGCAGGGCGTCAACACCAACATTTCTTGCAGACTTGTAATCATATTTGTAATTATCTCCTACCATCACAGCTTTTGTCTTTGGAATTTTTAATCTCCTTAGTATTTCAATTATATATTCACCTTTAGAGTTATAATGTTCACGCGTAGCGTGGACTTCTGTAAAAAGATCTTTCAATGTAAAGTGTTCTACTTTTTTGTTTAAAATAGCATATGCTTCGTCTATCTCGTGTGGATGTGTGGAAAGGATTATTGTTATAATTCCTTTTTTCCTTAATCTTACCAGAGTATCTTTTACCCCCGGTATAAGCATGAGGTGTGGACGATGGTCTTTGATGTTTTTATCCAAGTAGAGCCAATGAGGTAGTATGGTGTGTTTGGTTTTTATTGGGTACCATAAAGTCCCATCAGCATCAAAAAATATTATTTTTTTGTTTTTAAGTGAACGGGTCATACCGATAATAAATTGTGTTGGCGGAGACGGCGAGAATTTATTATAAACCACCAAATGGTTGTGCTGGTAAATAAATAGAAGTTAAATATTTTACTAAATAATATATCACCAATGAGCACATCGATACGATAGAAATAAATCTCAAATATCTTAGCGAAACCTTTTCATCAGTTTCTTTTATTTTTTGTTTATAATTTTGAATCTTTTGTAACCCCCTGATTCCAAGTCCAGTACTTACGGCACAAAATAAGATAGTAAAACCATAGGTTAGAATTGAAGTGCCCCAATTACCGTTGTGACTAGCATTGGCTGTAGTAAAAAGACATATTAGGAGTCCGATAAAAAAGATAGTAATTACAAAGGATTGTCTTTGAACTTTGCCCTTGAGACTGTCATCAAAAAAATCTGACTTTTCCTCAATAATCATAACCTTAGGATTATTGTTTCCTCCAGCATCTTCTATTGCTTTATCTAAAAAATTCATATTCTTAAATTATACACCTTAATAAGTGCGGAGACGGCGAGCTCCTCCCTCGACTCAAAACTCGTCAGTCACTCGTTTTGGTCTGGGCACCGCCTCGCGGTTTCGCTTGGTAGCTCAACATCGCTCCGGCGTTC
>CAYJDV010000008.1:0-16380 GCA_964369095.1 uncultured Candidatus Saccharibacteria bacterium
TCCCATTACCGCGCGGAGCGCGGACGCATTTTCGCTGGGAAATTCAATCGGGTGGACCCTACAGGACTCGAACCTGCCACCCCCTCATTGCAAATGAGGTGCTCTACCAGATGAGCTAAGGGCCCAGTTAAATACTGGAGTATTATTTTGTTGTTAATTATCCTTGCTTTCACGAAGCGCTACAGATGAGCTAAGGGCCCAAGTATTAACTTGAACAATCACCATTTTAACCTAAACAGAATATTTTGCAATAGCCTAAAATATAAAACCGCCCACTATATGAGAATGGGCGGTTTTTAGAGAAAGAGATGATGTCTACTGTTATGAAGTTGTAGTTTTTGTATTATTTTTTATACCTTTGTGCATCATTTGATGACCTCCGTGACCACCGGGGCCGATGAGCATCATTAAATCTTGGTGCTTATCAACAAATGTCTTTTCTGCGCTTTGGGCTTGGTTTCGTAGAGTATGAACATTTACGAGTTCAGTAAATGTTGCTTGATCTACTTTTCCGGCGACAGGAGTACCTGCGATCGCCAAAGTAAACGCATTATAGTCATTTGCTTCAATAGCAGCCTTTATCCCTGCCATAGCTTTGATTTGAGCTTCTGTTGGTTTTGGTCTATTTTTAAAACCTTTATCCAAACCATTAGCTTTTGCCAAAGCATCAGCTTCGATATCTTTTCCTTCGTTCTTTAATGTCTTGATCTGTTCAAGAATTTGTTTCTGAGCATCAGTCAATTGTTGACGCATTGAAGTTTTTTCAGTTTGAGCATTTGCAGTTGATGCACTATATGCTCCGCCTCCAACAATTGCTGCAATGGCGAGTGCGCCAATAATTTTTTTCATAAGTTTCAAATATTAATTTGTAATTAAGATTTCTTTATACCTTTGGTAAGGCCGTACGTCCTTACATATACTAGTACGCAGACCATTTTGTTTTCTTTCAACTTGAATATCTTTCGGTAGATGTATTTGTGGTGGAGTATATGGCACGCCAGGTTTTTCCCATGGCAAAACTACACAAGCAACAAAGAGGTCACTATCATCCTTATCAAAGCCACCGATTATTCTGATATCTTCACCTATTTCAAGTCTTGAAATATCTAGATCATCTAGTTCTACAGTTGATATAACTCTTTCCTCTGATTTGAAGTTCTTTAGAATCAAGATCTCTCTATCTTTGTCAAAAGACACAACTACACCAGCGACTAACCCACGAGAATCATCGTTCCATCTTCCCTCCTCAATAAAAACAATGGAATTTGAAAATGGTAAAGGTCTACGCAAATCATCAATGTCTCCTGCTACACCCAATGTATATAAAACAGTGCCACCGATAAAACTAGCCAAAACACTTGAAAGCACTACTAAATAGAAAGAGAATCTGTAGCCACGAGTAGTGTGACGAATGTTAAAGTATCCAAAGACTATCATCGCCGCTATTGAAACTATCCAAAAAAAAGGAACTATATCTACTAAAAATCCTAGGAAAGAATCGTGAGTAATAGCTTGATAACGCCAACCAGAATTCAAAAATACAAAAATAGTAGCAGCTGTAGCGCAGGCACCGAGAGCAACAGATAGTACCCAAAGGGTCCAGAAACTACTATTTTGCAAAGTGAAATGCCACTTGGCAATAGGTGTGACCTTATCTTGCTCAAGTTTTAAAATTATTTTTTCTGCAATTGTCTTTTGTTCTTGTTCCATATATTATATTTATGTTTCCTTTGTTAAGGATTTCTTTAATGCCGCCTTCCCTCTATGAATCAAGGTGGCGACCGTGCCTTCTGGTATCTGCAAAATATCCGATATTTGCCGATAATCTTTATCCTCAGAATATCGAAGCAAAAGTACGTCTCTATATTTTTTATCCAAATTCTCTAAAGCTTTCATAACTAGACCCTTATCAATATTGTTATCAAAAATTTTTTCTGGATCATCCCCTGAATCAATATTTATAAAAAGCTGATCTGAATCTTCGTCGAGTGTGACTTCTGGTCTACGTTTTTTGACCCTAAAGAAATCATATGTCTCATTGTGAACAATGCGATATATCCAAGAAGAAAATGAAAACGAATCATCAAAACTAAGCAGATATCGATATACTTTTATAAAGCTATTTTGAAGCAAATCGTCTATATCTCTAGGATCTCGAACTCCTAAACGAGCGATATATCGTCGAAGTGGCGCCTCATAACGAGATATGATAGCCGAAAAAGCGTCCTTGTTTGAAAGAACAGCGACTACCAACTCTTTGTCAGAAAGGTTTTCATAGGTCAAATCCATATAATATCTTCTCTTATTAGTATAATACGCCAATTTTATAAAAATCTTTCAAAATAAGATTTTTATAGACCGAGAATTTCCAAAAGTTCCGGGAATTCTACTGTTCCCATATCTTCTAATGTAAAGTGTCCTTTATTTGTAAACTCAATAAATGAAGCTTGTGGAAGCGCTACTTTTATTTCATTTACTGTTTTAAGTATTACTTCGTCATCATCAATAGAATACATAACAGTTACTCCAAGAGTGCGAGATCCGAGATCGGGATCGATAGTAAAATTAAAAAAATCTGTTTCTAGTTCTTTGGTCGGATCTGTCCAAGGTGCTACTAAAACAACCTTACCAACATTAACTTTATTTTCAGACAGCCAGCGGACCAAAAACCCTCCTCCACAACTATGCCCTACTAAAATAGTTTGGTTGTTTATATCATTTTTTTCAAAAACGTTACGCCATTTTTCATAATCTGGATCATACGGCTTTGGCATTTCAAGAACAGAGGCATTTACACCTTTAGAAATAAGTTTTTCTTGTAACCACGGCAACCAATGCTGTGTTGATCGAAAGTTACCACCCGCACTTTCATATTCTTCTCTAGATGGCATCCCATGGATAATAATGGCATTTTTCATATACCCTAATTATAGCAGTTTAAACTATGAGAGTAGTAATAGTAGTTTCGCCAATTTGAGCTCGTCGAAACTATATTTTTCACCGAGCGCTTTCCAGGCTGGAGAAAGTTTGTCGCTACCCTTCTTTTCAAAAGCTGTCGTTATCTCTCCTATTCCGTTTAAGATATGATTTGAACAAAGTCCGTAAACCTGATCATATGAAAGTCTATCTGTAGATTGCAGTGATACTAGGTGATCAATGATTGTACTTTCAGTTAGATCTCGAGCTTTGACTATTTCAGAAAGTGAACAGCCTTCTTGAACAAGCGCCAATGTTTTTTCAACTGTTGTCAGTTTTGGTCCAGCTTTTTGTTTTGTTAGAGATCCGCCGAAGGCTTTGATCATGTTGCTGTGCATGACCTCTAGATCTTTTACATCAAGGGCTTCAAAAGAACCTTCTGCTTGCGCCGAGGCATCACGAAAAATTCTATCTGTTATCAATACTTCTGGATGCACTTCAAGTGCTCGTTGGTTGTAACCACGAAGTGTTATCCCGGCAAATGTTCGTACGCGTGATAGTGCCACATAACCTTGCCCATATTCGAAAACATCAGAGAGATCCATGCTGGCAACATCCAAACTCATACCTTGGCTTTTGTGCACGGTGATAGCCCAAGCCAGTCGAAGTGGTATCTGTGATATTCGAGCTTTTACTTTTCCATCTTCTTCAACTACCCATTCCATATGAGCTATGGTTATCCGTCTACCATCGTGAGTTTTGATGATCGGATATTTAGTGCCACTTTCAAAGTCGACTACCGTACCAAGGGTCCCGTTGGCAAATCCTGCTGTTGGATTGTTTTTGGTACACATCACCACTGCATCTTTTTTGAGACGAAGTGTCTCCGGTGATAGACAACCTTTTTTCAAACCTTCGACGAGAGCATTGCTACCTTTTGAATCCATAGTAAATACTTCTTCTCTTCCTGAAAGAGAGGCGAGCTTTTCTTCATTTAGACTATCAACAGCGATGTTTTTGGTGAAAAGTTGAGTCGTAGCATCAGAAACTTTCTTTTCTTTTTGTATTTTTGATTGCAGTTCATCATGATGAAAATCTTCCAATGAATTAGAACGAATAGCTGAAAGTAGGGACAAAAGCCCAGCATCATCTTGGCGGTGCTGCTCTGTCAGATAACAAGTGATGAGTTTCAAATTTTTCCAAGAAGGAGATTGGTAAGCAAAATGTGCTTCAGCTCCAAACTTACTAATAGGAGGAAGTTGAAAAAAGTCCCCAACCAAAACAACCTGCAGTCCACCAAAGGGCTCTGGAGATCCACGAAGAGTTCGACAAACAACATCTACCATTGAAAGTGTGTTGGCACTAAACATAGAGATCTCATCTATGATTAAAACCTTAGCACTGTTGATACGACGAACCAGATACTCTTTGGTTGAAAGTGCGTCGAGATCATAGGCAGTCAAAGTATTCTTGATACCAAGTCCACTCCAAGCATGAATAGTCATGCCGTGGATATGAGTCGCCGCGATTCCAGTAGAAGCAGTGATTGCGGGTTCAATACCGTGCTCGCGTAAGTATGAAATAAAAGTTCTAGTGACGTGCGTTTTGCCAGCACCAGGCTCACCAGTCAAAAATACATTTGCTCCCGTTTTTAAGATAGTTAAAGCCTGAGCTTGAGTCATAGTGGAGACATTATACCAGACACAAAAATAAAACCCTTAAACGAGTTTTATCCGTTTAAGGGTTAATACATGAAACTAGGTTTAAAGCGAACCTTAGCAATAATGCATGCAGTTAATATATTGCAAATGCCCAAAAAATTAAATAATGGACTATTTGATTCAATTGTTTTAATAAAAAACAATTTGACTAATATAAAAAACGGCGAGATTAAATACTGCTTTATCCCAATAGAGATTGTTTCAACCTCCATCCATTCTGGAACTTCGCTTATTAATAATAGTACTCCGCTTAAAGATAAGTAAGCTATTACTACTTTTAATATAATATTTATAATTTTTTTCATTTTTTTAGCTTTAGACGTTACCATAAATCCCACTAGGATCTCTGGTAACATCTAAAGCTTTTTAAAGAGCCTTACTTATATAATAGCACAAATAGGCTATTTAGTCAATAGTAATTTTTCCTTTCTAGATAAGCGTTTTAGAGCCAATTCCCTCTTTAAAGCCTCCCCTTTTGTCTCAAACGACTCAGTGTATAAAAGCTTCACCGGTAATCGCCCACGGGTGTATTTTGCCCCTTTACCAGCATTGTGAACCGCGACTCGTTTATCTATATCATTAGTTGAACCCACATACAGAGTCCCTCCCCGACACTTAAGTATATAAACGTAATACATGTTAAATAGCCGGCAATTCGTTTGCGAGTTTTATAATAGTTTCGTCGTCGTAATGATCAAACAAATTTTTGACATCTTGAGCCTGAGTAGACCTCTTACGAAGCAGGTCCAAGTGCTCTTGTGTAAGTTTTTCTTTTTTAGGATCAAACACATGACCTAATTCTCTAAACATAGACCGAATACGAGTATCAGTTTCAACAACGTCTCCAACATACTCAGGGTCCGGACTATTTTCTTTTGTTTGTAAATTTATATTTTTATAGTGCTCACCTCTAAGTAATCCGTCTTGAGCCAAGTGTCCCATTTCGTGGCTCATAGTTGTAGTTTCTACATAATCAGTCTTTCCCCTTTCTTTTGTTTTATCTTCAGAAGATACCAACTTATTGCCTGGTAGTGGTGGAAGCGGAGGAGGAACTACTTTGGTTTTTTCTTGCAAGATAATAGAATGGTCAAGATATTTAGGCACTCCGACTTCTCCTTCTTTATCTACATGAAAACCTTCGGCAAGTTTTACATAATCGCTTCCTGAAAGCTCGGCTACAATATCAGTTAATTCTTTAAATTTCTCTCCTGGTAAGATAATCGGTTGGCCTGAATTAATATTTTCTAAAATCATACTCTTAGCTTCAGCAATCTTTTCATCACTTGCCCCTGTAAGCCTTAAACGTCTTGCAAATTCATCAGAATTAACCCAATCAATCTTCTCTTCTGCTATAGAAATTAAATCTTCTGAGTATTTATGCGCTACATTATTTTCGTGAACAATTTCAGAAAGTTTTTGTTTCAACATACTTCTTCTACTACCAAGTTCTTCAATTTTCTTTTCATTTGGCTTAATAGAGGGAATATTATTCTCTTCCCCAGGAAGATTTAGTACCTTACGTAATCGATCAACTCCTCCTACGGTAGTATCAATAGTATTTTTATTTTTATCAATCTCTAATTCGGTTGTATTTAAATCATTGATGAGACCTTCTTCTGTAACCGGCAAAACTTCAGCTTCCAAAGCTGGTTGTTCTTGTTTTTCAATAATTACTTCTTGTGATTTTATTTGTTCTTCCATATTTATCTACAAATTGTAGCACTATTAGAACTTTCTACTGTCATAGGCCCAATGAAGGAGTGCTTGGCGTTGGCGCGGATTGCAAAATACATCACCTTCTCGGCATTTCATTTTGATCTGACCGATATGACGAGTCATAGCTTTCCACCGCTTTATCTGGCGGGCATCTTCTGTTGGTATTCGTCTGCCCATATAGTACCTGCAATACCACTGAAACCAACCACGAGGGTCATCTTTGTATATCCAACCTTTTTCTCGCCAGACTTTTAGTGATTGACTAGCGTCAACACCAAAGTAGTTAATCTTTGGGTTTTTCTTTTCTGGAGAGAGTTTGGCACGAGTAAACCAATCTTTAGGAAACTCCTTTTGACAATCAGTCATATACTTCCCACCAAAAACTCCCAAGTTCAACATTTGTTTTGGAGTTAGGTCTGGTTTGAATTCTGGTGCAAAATTCTTGCCAGCAGGCTCCGTACACTCGTACCGATACCCTTTTTGCATTTTGTCTCGAACAAGAACTTTCATTTATTTTATATATTTTCAGGAGCTACTATGCTGTACTCATCAGGTCCATAGAAAGCAATAGAAAGTAAGGCAAACATCAGACCAACATCCCTAACCCCGATAGCACTAAGTCCTACATCACCTATGATGGCAAACATGTGTACAAACAAAAGTGAAGCAACTAGCCGAGTATAAATACCGAAAGCTAAGAGTGAGGCCATAAATACTTCAAAAATCCCATTCAGCACAACAAGTGTTTCTGCACTGATGCCTGTCATATTTGTGATAGAAGCAGGGATAAACGAGACCCACATACTCTGATCAATGAGTTGATTTAAACCAAACCAAATAAAAACAGAAGCAAGTCCCACTCGAAGTATCAACGGTGCATATTTTGAAAGATTTTTATTCATAAAATTATTTTATTAGAGTACCAATTTTAAATGATGCCAGTTCAGACTCCGGTCGACGCTGTCCGCTGTGTTGATTATCAAATGCGCTACTAGCATCAATCCCGCACATACTTTTGATGGTAGATGAACCACCAGGGTGAGCAGAGATCCAAGAAGTAACATTATAAACAGAGCCATTAACTGCAGTCCAACAACTTGAGGCACTATTGTGTTGTGCCACAGTAGCCAGGGTATATTCATTTGGATTTGTTTTTGTTGGAGTGGTAGTTGGTTTATTGATAACAGTGGGAGATTCTGCTACAGGAACAACACTATTAACACTCTCTTCTAAACTGGCAACTGACACTTCTTCTTTATTACTATTTTGTGCCACTACAACCAATACTGTTATAAAAATAGTGGCTATTCCTATAATAAAAGGTAAAAATTTATTTTTGTTCATGCTTGATGTTGTTACTATTATCTATATTAATACGATTATAAACTAAATTGCTTTCAACGATGTTACTCTAATTTTATCTCAGTCTTGTACACAGAAGAAAGTGCATACATAAAACTAATAGCTAAAGGTCCAACTAAGATACCTATAGGACCCATAAGTGCTATCCCTCCAAGAACTGAAAACAAAACTAAAAGTGGGTGTATATTTATTTTTTTACCAACAAAATACGGATTGAGTAAATTGTCTATCGTTCCTACAATGGCCAAAGCCCAAACCCCCATACCTATAGCTTGGCCAGTATGCCCAGCAATCAATAAAAATATTATTGCAGGTATTGCGACAAGCGCTGTACCTATGGTCGGCACCAAAGAAGCAATAGCTGAAAATACTCCCCAAAGAGCGGCATTTGGAACTCCAAATATAGCCATACCTATACCCATGAGAGCACCTTGAACTATGGCAATAAAAAGATAACCTTTAACGATCCCATTAACGGCAGCATTTAATTTGCTGATAATTTTATTACCGCTTTCGTCAGAGAGTGGACTGAAATGTATAAGAAGGTCTTTCCAGTTGATACCATCCTTAAGAAAATAAAACATACTAAGTAGAACTAACAATAAAGAAAATATAGTAGCAAGTGTGGCGGTAAAAGCGTTACCGATACTACTAGTAAATACACTTGTAACTGAAGCAATACTGTCTTTGAGATTTATCGCTCCACCAGGAAAAACGTTTTGAATAGAACGATTGAAAACTTTCGTTATGTTATCGAGCCCTCCATGGTCGGCTACCCAAGCGTAAAGATTTTGTGATTGATTAAATACCGTAGTTCCAATAATAAAAAGCGGTATACATAGAACAATAAGGAAAAGTACTACCGTTAGAAGTGATGCGACCCAAGGTGTTTTCAAATATCTTTTGAGGAATTTATAAACAGGGAAAAGCACAGCTGAAAGTGCGGCTGACAAAACTATAACCTTAGCAAAAGGCCAAAGTATCGTGACAGTCAATATCGCTCCTAATAAAAATAGCCCAAAGAAAAAGTATTTTCTTATATGTTGATCATGCATAAGACTATTTTAGCACAGCTATTTTTTCTTTTTAACTACTGCCTTTTTCTTAGCGACAACCTTTTTAACAACAGCTTTCACTACTGTTTCTTTTTTTACAACGGCAGGCTCAACGACTTTCACTGGAGTTTGGGTCATTTTTTCCATAACAGCGATGAGTTTATCTAGTTTGAAACTGATATCAGAGAGCTGTTTCTTGGTCTCATCATTATTTACCGGCGCAGGCTTATAAGGAGCTCTAGGATCTCGAGGCGCAGAATACTCTGGTCGTGGCGCATATCTATCGTTGAAGTCTCGCTTTGGCGCTCTGTCATTCCACTCTGGTCTTGCTCCGCCTCTAGTATCGCTTGCATCACGTTTTTTGTTGAAGCAGTCGCTACAAAATACTGGTTTATCACCTGTTGGACGAAATGGTACTTCACAACTCTTTCCGCATTCACTACAAGTAGCCTTGAAAAGTTGCTTGTCTCTGCTACTACCATAACTCTGTCCTCTATCGACTCCCCAACTTTTATTCTCTCCCTTAAACGACGGCTTTTTGTCTCGGAAATTTTTCATAAGCAAAGTCTATGCTTTTAACTACTAATAAGCAACTAAGCGTGACCCCCTGCCACAAAACCAGTTGTCCAACAAAGTTGTAGTGAAAAGCCACCAGAAGGTCTGTTGATATGAAGCAAATCCCCTGTTACAAACAAATTCTCTAGTACTTTTGAACGCATTGTTTTGGTATCTACTTCAGTTAGAGGTATTCCTCCATCAGCTACAACGGCTCGATCATAGCCCATAAGCCCAGTTATTGTCAGTGGTAATGCTTTTAGTTTTTCAGCCAAAGCTCGGCGTTGTTCTTTTGTAATACTGTGAACTTTGGTATCTGGATTAATACTTGGGAGAAGTACCCATAAAGCACTACCCATGCCGTGAGGTGCAATCTCATCAATAACGTTCTTTATCATCTTATTTTTATTAGCATCAAATATAGAAATTATTTTATCCTCAAGTGCTCCCAAATTTGTATCTGGATATGCATCAATGCTTGCGGTCACACTACCGGAATGAAGTAAGTCAGCTACCGCTGTGGCGCTATTTAATATGAGTGGCCCCGAAAGTCCGAAGTGGGTAAAAAGAAGCTTACCTGTTTTTGAAAACTTCTTACCTCCTTCACTTAAAAAAGTTATTTTCATAAATGTCAGAGAAACTCCTGATAGAGAGTGACTCCAAGATTCTTTAGTAGCAAGTGGCACAATTGTTGGTGTGGGAGATGCAACACTATGACCGAGTGCTTTGAGCCAATTGAAACCATCTCCAGTAGAGCCAGTCTCGGGATGTGAGACTCCACCAGTCGCAATGATATATGAAGTAGCAGTGTAAGTTGTACCACCAGAGACCACTCCGACTATGCGTTTCTCTTCTTTCATAATGCGAGAAACTTTTGAATTTGGCATGATAGTGACTTTGCCATTTTTTAGATATCGTTCAAGAGACGCAAAAACATCAAAAGCCTTTTCAGTGTGAGGAAAAGCACGCTTGCGAGCCTGAACCACAAGAGGTAGGTTTAGTTTTTCAAAAAAAGTAAATGTATCTTTGTTACTAAATTGCGCAAAAGTAGAATATAAAAATTGTGCACTCTTACCATAGTTTTTAAGCATGGCATGAATGTCTTCTTCAGCATTGGTGATATTGCATCTTCCTCCTCCGCTGATTTTAAGTTTTTCTCCGAGTTTTGGATTTTTCTCCAAGAGTAATACCTTCTTGTCTAGCTCTGCTGCGCGTCCTGCCGCCATCATACCCGATGCTCCGCCACCAACAACGATCACATCATAATTTGTAGCTGATTCTTTCATAAAAATTATTTATCCAAATTCAAGACTTCATCAATACGTATCTGCTCAACGAACTCACTGACGTGGGACACGAGTATCATCGCCCCACTGTATGTAGAGAGTGCTTTGGCAATGATTGGTAAATGTCGGAAGTTTATATGGTTTGTCGGTTCATCGAGGATCAAAAGTCCTGGCTCAAGAAGTACAAGACTAGCAAAAGCAACCATTCCTTTTTGCCCTTCTGAAAGAGCTCCGACAGTAGTGCGCATGTATTCTCCAGTAATGAGAAAACTAGCGGCAACAGATCTGACTCGCTCTTCATTGAAACGGTTACCCGAAGCCATGATCGCTTTCTTGAGTGATTCATAAACTGTGTCGTTGAAATCAAGAGTTGAAAAATCCTGTCTGTAATATCCGACACGTACGCCTGGTTTTATCTTTGCACCTTCAGCTTTGCCTGTGGCGAGCGCTTCAAGTAAGGTACTTTTGCCGATACCGTTTGGGCCAGTTAGGAGTAAGTGTTGATTCTTCTTTAGAGAAATCGTAGCACTACGTGTCACTGGTTTGTGATTTTTCAAAACAGAAAATGAACTGATATTCATAAGCTCTCCGACAATTTCAGTTTGAGCTGGGATAACAAATTGTCTTATCGTCTTATCTTCTTTCCGAACATCCACTATATCTTCTTCCAATTCTTCTGCTTTTTCACGCATACGCTTCGCGACCGCACGCAAGTTGCCTCCTTTCATAGCGAAAGCATTAGCCTGATCTTTTTTAGCTTGGATCTCTTTTTCCAAAAGCGCATTCTTTCTGTTTTCACGTTCCATCCGAGCTGTGATATCTTTGAGCACATCATTATAGTTACCGACATACTGTTCTACTTTCTTGGTAAACAAATCCAAATACAACACTCCTTCAGTAAAGGCATTCAAAAAGTCTGCATCGTGAGAAATAACAATCACAGTCTTTTTATAATCAATCAAAAATTTTGTCAGGTGTTCAATCCCCGCTTTGTCGAGATTGTTTGTTGGCTCATCCAAAAGAAGAAGGTCCGGATCTTGGATCAATGCAGAAGCCAAAAGAAGGCGAGCTTGTTGTCCGCCAGAGAAAGTCGATATGATACGGTCGTGAACTTTCTCATGACCTTTTAGATGAACCACTTCCAATACTTCATCAATCTTCGGATCAATGTCGTAAACCTTTTTATCAAAACATAATTCAAAGAAAGCTCTCACAGTCAGACCCATTTGTTCTCGTGGAATAACCTGCCTAGATGTAGCGATACTCATACCTTTGGTCACGATGACTTCACCATCCTCTGGTGTATATGTCCCGGCCAGTAAATTGAAAATAGTACTTTTCCCAGCACCATTTTGTCCCATGAGTGTGATCTTGGCACCTTTACGAATAGAAAAATCCACCGTATCCAAGATAGGCTTAGTGGCGCTGTATTCAAACGATACTTTGTCGAATCGTGCTATTACTTCTCCTTTTGACATATATGTTGAAACTTAAGAAGCAGAGTATAACACATTTATTGACAAAGAGCTCACATATGTTATTTTAATCAAAACTAAAAGCTTATGTCACCAAAGAAAGTGTTGCTGCTCAATACTCGAAAGCGCGACAAACCCAAATACTACAGAGTCGAGCGGCTCATGCAGATACTGGCAAATCTGGATCAAAGATTTAATTGTCCGAAAGGGGCACACAGACACATCATTGGTTGCCTTCGTATCGTTGAAGAGCATTTTGTTCCTTCTAAAAAGAGCACTATGCAAATGTACGATTTTTGTCATTTCTTTATCAACGATAGTGCTGGAATTTATTATTGCTTCCAATTTCGTGGACATCACGTGTTGATTCACCGAAATGGAGCTTACGGAATATACCGATCAGCCGTTGGCGTTGAGCAGGGTCCTGATTTTGATTGGTCCTTTTACCGACAAAATTCAGTTTGCTTAGTGCAGGTCAAAAATGACAAAGACGAAAGTCTATGGCAAAACGAATACAACAGAACACCTTCTTAGGTGTTTTTTTATTTAGCTATGTAAAACCTTACCATCTCTAATAAATCCTACTGCTTTAGATAAATATTTAAATTTTGTTCTTAACTCTTCTACCATATCAGAAGATATGTTTGTTTCCTTTTTTAAGACTTCTAATTTTGCATTCATAGGGTTCAGTGCAAGTCTTGCTGGTTCTCGAACCGGGTGTAGTGATGCTTCTTTGGCATCGAGTTCATCAATTGCATACAAATCATCTATAGAGTGTTCAGACTGAAAAGAGGTCATCATATTTTCAAATTCTTGAATTTCTGGACCAGCTTCTCTAAGTGATTCAGGTTTTTGTACATACTCTGGATGCATTACTGTATTGACATAGTTTGTCCTATCTTCTACTTTAGCTAAAAATTCTTCCTGTGTTTCAACTTCTTGAGGAAAACCGCTCTCTAACCAATTTTTATTCTCATCGTCAATCTTAATAAAAATTTCAGATAAAGATTGGTCTGCTTCATTTATCTTATTTTGATATTTCTGTACCTCTGTTTCAGCTTCTAAAATTTGTTGCTTAATTTCTTCAATATTACTATTAGTGATCTCTGCCTGCAGATTGTCTCTTTGGGTTTTCTTTTTTTCTGAATTAAAAGCTAGTTCATTTCTCTTTGAATACAAAGAAACATATTCATTGACCAATTTATGTTGTTCTGGAGATAACAAACTCTTATCGGCCTCACTGATATTAGAAATTTTTTCTTGTGAATTTTCTTTCCCTTCAGGGTTTCCTGGCTCTTCTGGCTTTAATTCTTCCATATTCATACTTTTACTATACTCTAATTTATCTAAAAACTCGAGATATCTATGGCGTCTTTAACTATTATGAGTTATAATTATCAAAGTTTTATTAGGAATAACTACAAACAAAATGGGAAAAAGAGCTACATCATTAGGAGGAAAAGTTAAATCAAAAGGTTCACACAAGACCAAGAAGCGTCTTGCTGTAAAGAAAGTAATGCTTGAAAAGAAAGCAGCTTCAAAAAAGAGACCATCAAAGAAGGTCGCTAAATAATAAAAACCCCTCACTCTGAGGGGTTTTTATTATTTTTATAAGAGGTGTAAATTGACAAAGATATCTAGAGCTGTAACATAAAGAAAAACTAAGCTCATGAAAAAATACACTTGGGTTGGATATATAAATCACCCTACCATTGCCAAAGGATTTCTGATCCCTATTTATAAATATGGAAAAGATTTTTTCTTTCACTCTTTATCCGAAGACAAACGTCATATTAGTGGGTTCACTCATTACTACAAGGAGGATTACAGTAAAGACGAGTTTGTACCCGTAACGGATGTAATAGAAAAAAGTATTGGATCTCCTTCATTCTTTGTTTTTAAAAATGGTGAAGAGATCATTTACGGTTCTTGTAACGACAAAGACATGATCCACCAAATGATTGAGGTAGCAAACAACACTTCAACATCCTACCTAGGAAAAGAAATAGCAGAAATATTTTTTTAAACAAAACCCTTCCTTATCAAAAAGTAAGGGTTTTTTATTTACTAAAATGGTTACTGCTCTTACCGGAGAATAACGGAAGTAAATTAAGAGTAACTATGGGTTTATTTCAGCTTTCTTAGTTCCACAATTTTTCTTACGAATTTTGTTTTTTCATCGGTATACCCTGTTCTACTTGTAGGGAATTTCTTTACCGATATTTCCTTTAACTTTTGATATTCATTAAATGCCTTTTTATGGTTTTGAATATAGTCACGGAAAAATATTCTATCTTTCCAAATTTTACCCTTATTTCTTACCACATGAATATAGTGAGTACGTAAGGCTCCCCCGTTCACAAGTAAAATATGTTGATCAGGTCGATTAAATTTTTCTTTCCATTCGTAACCACTATTTATGAGTATTGTAAGAGCTTTTTTTGACTTTCTCATCGACTCAATACCAATCATTACATCAATACATGGCTTGGAAAGTATTCCTGGAATCGCAGTACTGCCTATGTGTTCTATACTAATAACTAAACCATTAAGTAATTTCTCTAGGTGCTTTTTTTCTTTTAAATATAATTCAGGATATCGATTATTATATTTTTCTAGTTTTACTTCTTTGTCTTTTAAACCAAACTTCATATAAGAAAATATAGCATAAACCTAGTAGTTAAACTTTAGTACGATTTTGCAACCTATTTGTTGACAAATATCATCTAAGTTGTAATATCAAGAAAAACTTACAATTATGTATATTGAATTTATTAACTTAAACGCAGAGTTAAACCAAGCAGGTTTATTTGCAAGACCAAAAGCCAAAGTTCGAATCCGACTTAATGATGAGGGTGTTTTTATTAACAACAAAAAGGTCACGGATATATTCTATAACGGCTGCCAAATGAGGTTTTATATCTCAGGGAGCCACAGTGAGAATGAGAAACTTAAAATTACTAAAGATAGTTTCTACATGGTTTTCGATGATAATGACAATGACTCTTGTCTTTCTTTTGAAGACTTACACGAAAAAGTCTGCGAAGCGTTTATTTTATCATCTGCATAAAAAATTTTAGACTTAAGTCGCACTGGTTCTTAGTAACTAGTGCGATTTTTTTATTTCCAAAATATGGTTTGGGTTCTGGCCTGCCTGCGCAGTCAGGTACGAAATTAGAATTTTGCTATTCTAAATCTTTGGCAATATCTCGAGAGCTCTTTCAACAAGTCTGTCTCCAATTTTCCCCCAATCTAAATAGTTTTTATACTCAACTGGATCGATCAGCTTCATCTCACTAATTACCCCACCCGCAGGATCAGATACAAAGGGTCCGAACGGTGTTACCTTGCAAACATATCGGAGTTCGTACTTAAAGCTTCCATCTTTTTTGATTACTTTTTGGTATCCTATTGGATGAAAAGCTAAGACTTCCATATTAGACTCTTCTTGAATCTCTCTCCTTAAACATTCTTCAAAAGTTTCTCCTTCTTCTATCTTTCCACCAGTAAATCCCCACTCTCTATATTCAGCACCAAAATATCCACGTACTATTACTAACTTGTCATTGTAAAAACATAAACCATAACACTGCTTACAGTATTCTTTTTCTAAATTATCAAAAGTGTCGACATCTTCGTATTCAAAAATTGTTGAAGGGTCGTTATTGAAAGGTTCTGTTATTCTCATAAAATAAAGTATATCTTATTTGTTGGGGCTCTGGTACGACGTTGGAACTTGCCTGGTTATTGACAAAGGATGATAGTACAGTAGTATGAAAACAAAAAAGATTATGGTAAGAATTATATTTTTTACGGTATCTACATTCCTACTTCTATCTTGTCATTTTGAATCAAATTTACCCGACTGCAGCTGCGGGGACGTAAACTACGTTTCTATTCGCATGTATGATGGACTGGAAATAACGGATGATTATCACGGAGTTATGGAAATAAAAGAAATCCAGTCTTCTTCCTTTCGGCACAAAACCTGGCATATAAAAATGTGCCAAAGCTGGAACAACTGTCGCGAATATGAGAAGGACGTCGACGGTTTTGAGATTATTAAAATAATCCCAGACTGGAATAAGTAATTTATGAATCACTAAATCAAAAGTTTAGTGGTTTTTTATTCCAAAAACTCGTAGCTGGGATACAAGAAATTTCTCCTTCACCTCTCACCTTGCCGTACATGAAGCAGTTCATGTATTTACCCAACAAAAAAAATCCTTCGGTTTTTTTGCTGGGATACAAGGATTCGAACCTCGATTAAAGGCTTCAAAGGCCTCTGTCCTAC
>CAYJDV010000009.1:0-15937 GCA_964369095.1 uncultured Candidatus Saccharibacteria bacterium
AGTTGCAAAAATTTTCTTGGTGACAGGTTTTAAATCAGTAGTTTCTGTCTTTTTTGAGTCGTTTGTTTTACTAACTTTCATACAAATAGTTTTGCTTAACGATATCTTTTAGGTTTGACTTTGTCAAACTCAAATAAGTTTTTCTATGTTATAATATGCCCCTATGTATAACCTAGATTCATTTAAACAGGAGGCGAAACAAGCAGAAGATTGGCTCTCAAAAGAGTATTCTCAGCTTCATACTGGACGAGCAAATCCAGCTCTTTTGGATGGTGTTTTGGTGCAAAGCTATGGATCACTGCAACCACTGAAAAACACTGCTTCTGTTTCTATCGAAGACCCAAAGACTCTCCGTGTAATCCCTTGGGATAAAAGTCTGAACAAAGATATCGAGCGAGCACTACACGAAGCCAATCTTGGTTTCTCTATTGCCGTTGATGACGCTGGTGTTCGGGTTATCATCCCAGCTCTTACTACAGAGACTCGTCAGAAACTCGTAAAAATCGCCAAAGAACGTATGGAAGATGCTCGTATTACCGT
Organism: uncultured Candidatus Saccharibacteria bacterium; assembly: GCA_964369095.1. Taxonomy (GTDB): domain Bacteria; phylum Patescibacteriota; class Minisyncoccia; order Phycocordibacterales; family UBA9973; genus UBA4124. The sequence goes on from CAYJDV010000009.1 coordinate 541, forward strand.
TCGAAAAGCTCGCGAAGCTATGCTCTCTGATCTTAAAGATGCAGATTTACCAGAGGACACTTTCATCCGAGCCAAAGAAGAAGTACAAAAGCTTGTTGATACTGCCAACGCGACACTCGAAGCACTCTTTACTCGAAAAGAAGGAGACATCTTAAGTTAATTTAAATAATGACAATCATTTTATTTATCATTGTTTTGTTGGTGACAGTACTCGTACATGAGCTAGGGCATTTCATCGCTGCTAAAAAAAGTGGAATGGCTGTTGAAGAATTTGGTTTTGGTATTCCGCCTCGTCTTTGGTCATGGAAAAAAGGAGAGACTCTATATTCTATAAATGCACTTCCGTTCGGTGGCTTCGTAAAAATAGCAGGAGAGAATGGTATAGAAAACGGCACGCCTCTTGATAAACAGTTCGAATCAAAACCTTGGTGGAAACAAAGTATCGTTTTGGTAGCGGGAGTAGTTTGCAATATCTTGTTGGCTATTTTTCTCTTTACTATCTCTTTTAGTTTAGGAACTCCGACTATCAGCCCTACTGGTACTCCGACAGTCATCCATATAACTGACAATAGTCCAGTAGATGAAGCTGGTATAAAGGTTGGAGATGTTATAAATCAAGTTTCAAAAGGACAACAAGTTGTCACTGACATTGATACAACAGCGATGAAGGCTCTGATCAATGGTTCCACTGAACCTATTGATATCACATACACACGAGGCAAAGACACCAGTACTGTATCTGTCTCTCCGAAGGACACCGATGGGAATGTAGCTCTGGGCATAGGGGTAGAAAAGGTCACATTAGAACACAGTTCAGTGCCAGAGGCCTTTGGTAAGGCTCTTAAACAGACGGGGAATATTACTTCTAGTATCTTCAAAACAGTTGGCAACTTGCTCGGTAAACTCGTTACTGGCAAAGAGCAAACAGAGCAACTCATAGGCCCTATAGGTCTCGCTAAAGAAGTCAGAAACGCTTCAGCAATAGGTTTTGCTTATCTGATTAGCTTTACCGCTATGATCTCTATAAACCTTGCTGTTATTAACATTTTGCCATTTCCAGCCTTAGACGGAGGTAGATTAATCATTGTTCTTTTAGAAAGAATATTTAACAGAAAATTCTCTAAAAAGGTCGTCGGTATGATCCATGCGGGTGGATTTATCTTGCTCATCGGGCTGATGATCATCCTCAGTGTAGGGGATATAGGAAGGCTATTATAAGACCACAGACCAGACTCTTGACATATTGTTGACTTTTTTTGTATCCATGATAAAGTTGTATACATTGATATAGAGTTTAATTAAAAAAATTATGGCAGTTATAAGTTTCAAACCAAAACAAGTCACAAAAAGATTGCTCGGCAATCTCCAAGATAGAGCGCACGACATCATAGTCAATCGTTATGGTCTAGGGGATGATGTAGATTCAAAAACTCTCGAAGCAATCGGTAAAAAATACGGTATTACCCGCGAACGTGTTCGACAAATCGAAAACGCTGCTCTTACTGCCATAAGAAAAAGTGACAGTTTCAAAGCTGAACACAAAACTTTTTCTGAACTCAAAGACCTCGTAGAATCTATGGGTACACTTGTACACGAAGATGATTTCCTTTCTTCTGTTTCAAAAGATACTATAACTAAAAATCACATTCATTTTTATCTAGTACTAGGAGACGAATTTAAAAAACTAAAAGAAGACGATAACTTCAAAGCTCGATGGACAATAGACGAAACTCTTTCAGAAGTTGTGCACGACGCTCTTCATGATGTTTACAAAAACCTAAGTGACAAAGATCTACTTTCAGAGAACGACCTTATCATCCGATTTATCGATGAACTTAAAGGTGTTTCAGAACAGTACAAGAACGAAGAAATAGCTCGCCGATGGCTTTCTATCTCAAAGAAAATAGCCAAGAACCCACTAGGAGAATGGGGTCCTTCTAACTCTCAAAATGTTAAAACACGTGGTATCAAAGACTTCGCATACTTGATGATGAAAAAGCACGGTTCTCCTATGCACTTCCGAGAAGTAGCAAAGGCTATCATTGATACTTTTGGACGCAAGACACATGTTGCAACTACTCACAACGAATTGATCAAAGATCCTCGCTTTGTCCTAGTTGGACGCGGATACTACGCACTTGAAGAATGGGGTTACAAGCCAGGAGTTGTACGAGACGTCATTGCTGAAATCCTTATCAAGGAAGGTCCACTTTTAAAAGAAGAAGTTGTTGACCGAGTTCTCAAAGAAAGATTTTTGAAGAAAAATACTATTTTGGTAAACCTACAAAATCCAAAATACTTTACTAAACTTGAAGACGGTCGTTATACAGTAGCAAAGAAGTAAAAAGATTATGGCAGACGCACCAGCAGGAGGAGGATCAAGTTGGGGACCATTTGAAGTAGTCCTTGTCTTACTCCTAGCTATAGCTATATTGTCTAATCTTGGAACAAATAATAAAACAACAGTTGTTGAAACACCTGTTAAGAAAACGATAGTTGCTCCTCTTGATGATTCTGCCAACAGATGTGGTCTCTCTATTGTAGCTCCGCTTTCAGCACAAAAAGTTTATGACAGTGTCAGACTCAAGGGTTCAATCAACGGATGCAACTGGAAACCGGATGGCCAGACAGCTCTATTTGCTCAGATTATAAACGGTGCAGGAGTACCAGTATCAGACTTCACCCCTGTTATGAATAACGGTAGTGATTTTATAAATACTGCTTTTGATACAACTGTATACCTAACAACCGTGCAACCAAGTGGGACAGGGTACCTTCTTTTAATACCAGCAGTACAACAAAGCGACAAAACTATTACTGTTCGTATTCCTATTCGATTTACTACAAACTAAATAAAGTTTAATGATATAATAAAGATTATGCAGTCAGCCACGGCATCATCTTCGATCATAGGACAACTTGGCATTTTTATTGTACTTGGAGTTCTTATCGTTCTCGCTTGGAACTTATGGCTTAGTTATATCCAAACTGTTTTTTTAAAAAGTTTGAAGTGGACTCTTATTGAGATAAAACCCCCAAGAGATGTTTTCAAATCTCCGGCTGCGATGGAGCTTGTTTTAAACGCTCTCTATGCAGGAGCACAAGGAGGAGATTGGTATACAAAATATTGGAAAGGGGAAGTCAGTCTTTGGCATTCTTTAGAAATTATTTCTATCGAAGGACAGGTTCGTTTCTTTGTTCGAACACCTGAAAAATTCAAAAAGATGATTGAGGCGCAAATATATGCTCAGTATCCTCAAGCGGAAGTTTCTGAGGTAGACGACTACACAGAAAAAGTTCCGGCTTATGAAAAAAATAGCCCTTTTAATATCTGGGCTTGCAACTTTGTACTTTCAAAGGACGATGTCTATCCGATCAAATCATATGTTGACTATGGTTTGGACAAATCAGTAGGTTCTCTCGACGAGGAACAACGTATAGACCCCATCACTCCAATGATTGAATTCTTGGGTTCACTTAATATCGGAGAACAAGTTTGGTTCCAAATATTGATTAGACCAGATACAAAAAGATTTTCTGTGAAAGGAAAAGAAGGTGTATTAGAAGAAGGAAAAGACTGGAAAGCAAAAGCACAGGAAACTATCAAAGATTTAAACGATAAACTCAAAGAAAAAGATAAAGAGGGTAAGGTCACCGCAGTACTTCGAGCTACAAAAGCCCAACAGGGAACGATAGAGGCTATAGAGCGTCACGCTGCGAAGTTTGGCTTTGATTCTCATATTAGAGCGCTGTACATAGCCGAAAAAGAGGCTTTCAATGCTGGGACTCGTGCACCGTCTCTTATTGGCTCACTTCGACAATACGCATCAAGCGATCTAAACGGATTCAAGCCTGATAAAGCAACTAAAATAGATTTCCCATGGCAAGATATATGGGGTACTAAAATCGTAAAAATGAAATCTGGATTTCTAAAAGGATATAAATCAAGAGGTTTCTTTTATGGAGGATTTGATTTCAAAAAAATTGGTTCTTACTTCACTCACCCAAACAAAGATGGAGGTAAACCCTACATCCTTTCAACTGAAGAACTTGCAACCATCTTTCACCTCCCAGGTCGTGTATCAGAGACTCCTACATTTACTCGTATCGAATCTAAGAAAGCAGAACCACCAGCAAACCTACCTATCTAATAAAGCATGCAATCTTCAAACAAACATTTACGAAGGGCTGGTACTTTACTACTTATAATAGGTATTTTGTATGCGCTTGTCACAATCCTTAACAAAAACATACTACCTCCAAAAACTTTCCCTGTGCCATACCAGATAACTGTTGATAGTGGACAATCTCTGTTTTCTATATCCAAAGAGTTATATGAAGATGGGGCAATATCATCAAAAAGAATATTTGAAATGTTAATGCTCACTTTCGGCAACGATAAAAGCATCAGTCGCGGGGAATATTATTTCGAAGAACCTATGAGTGTCGTAGGTGTAGCTCTTCGCATATCTGGCCGAGATTTTGGTATCAACCTTACTCGAGTGACTTTTCCTGAAGGATTTAGTAATAAACAAATAGGTGAACGCCTCAAGAAAGAGCTCCATGATTTCGATGTTAACCTTTTCTTTGATCTCGTAAAAAAAGACGAAGGATATCTTTTCCCAGATACCTACACTTTCTTCCCATGGACAACGCCTGACCAAGTGGTGACTTCTCTGAAAGGTAATTTCAATAAAAAAATAGAACCCTTACAAAAAGAAATACTTTCATCGAAGAGATCACTCTCTGATATCATCATCATGGCTTCAATCATCGAAAAAGAAGCAAACGGTAACAACGACAGAGCTTTGATAGCTGGTATCCTTTGGAACCGGATAGATGCTGGCATACCACTTCAAGTCGATGCTCCATTTTTATATTTACTAGGGAAGGAAAGTAAGGAACTAACCAAGACAGACCTTGCCAATAAAAGCCCATATAACACTTATGTTCACAAAGGATTACCACCAACACCTATCAACAATCCTGGTCTTGCGGCCATAACTGCTGCATTAAAGCCTGAGAAATCAAGTTATTTCTACTATTTACACGACAGCGATGGTAATATCCATTACGCTAAAACCTTTACACAGCACAAGCAAAATATAAAACTTTATTTAAAATAATTTATGTTAAGTCATTCACTAGCTTTCATCGATATAGAAACTACGGGCATCAGTCGCGACACTGGTGAGATTATTGAGCTGGCCGCTGTTATAACTAAAATGAAAGATGGCGAACTAGTAGTAACCGATCAAGTAGACATCAAGATCAAGCCTAGACATGTCGAAACGGCTGACCCTCAAGCATTGCGTATCAACGGCTACAACGAAGCCGACTGGTTATTTGCTATAGACCTAGCTGATGCTATGAAAGTTTTCGCTGAAAAAACTAAGGGTTGTATATTTGTCGCTCACAACGTCACTTTTGATTATGCCTTCATAGAAAAAGCTTTTATCGATGTTGGGCTTGAAAACCAAATGCATTTTCACAAACTCGATACTATCTCTATAGCTTTTGCAGTTTTGAACGCTAATGAAGATATCAACAGATACTCGCTCCATGCCTTAGCTGAGTACTACAAAATAGAAAATAAAAAAGCTCATAGCGCCTTTGCTGATGCTTATGCGACCTACGAGGTGTTTAAAAAGTTGATGAACTTAAAATAAAATCCCCAGTTATGGGGATTTTTAAATACCTAAAGAAGATAATTACGCTGCAATTTTTTTCTTTAGTTCTTCAACCTGCTCTTTAAATATAGGCTCGGTGTCGATACGATCTTTAACGACTTGGCAGGAGTGAATAACTCTCGTGTGCTCATTGCCACCAAATTGTTCTGAGATAAATTTCAGAGAATGCTTAGTGAAGAGTTTGGCAAAAAACATAATTGTTTGTCTTACTTGAACAACTTCACGTTTTTTGGTTTTTTGTGCAACCTTGTCATAGGGTATGTCGTAGTAATCACAGACAATTTCTCGAATACTATCTAACGTTACTACACCAGGGAGTATTCTAAGATTTGTTATTCCAAATATTTGGTTTACCTTATCTTCATCATATTTTTTAGAAACAACATGAACTCCAAATTTCTGCAATAGCTTTGCCTGATAAAGAGTCCCTGCGGTTCCAATAAAATGTAACATCTTTGGTTGACGTTTTTTTACATCAGAGATAAATGTTTCTATTTTTTTACCGGTTAAATTACAAAAATAATATGAAGAAAAGTTTATTACAACAATATCCCAAGGATATTTTTTTATTGCTTTAATAAAAGTAATTTTGTCAGGAGCTCGCGTTGGCTTTGCGAGATTAGATCTTAATATTTGTTTTAACTGTTGTACTAAAGCTTCTGATGAAAAGTCATCTGAGTCGAGAATTAAGGTATTCATTTTCATAAAAAGAGGTTTTCTTAACTCTACCTCTAAATGAACGTTTGTCAAATCTCCCCACTAACTACCCAGTTAGGAGGTCAAATAAAAAACCCGCCTACTTGGCGGGGTGTAATTCACTCTAATAATTTATCCAATTGGTTGTAACTATACTCCTTGTAAGTAGTTTGAACGTTCAAACTGTCCAACAAATCAATGAATGATTGATTGTCACTTGATGTAACTACAATTATTTTTACTTTATTATTGTTGGTACGGGCAGCATCTATAAGTCCTCTTACAACTAACAGTTCTAAAGAGGTAGGTGCGCCGATTATCATAAATTCGATCAATACCAAGTCAAATTTTTCTCCTTCGAGAATTTTCTTAAACCCTGGTTGGTTATCAACAAAAAGAACTTCAGCACCAACACATAGTTTCTCTAAAACATTTTTAGCTTGAAGATAGCCAATGGCGTTGTAGTCTAATACAAGTATTCTTATCATGATGTATATTTTTGACTACTCTACTTATTAAAGGTATATTTGTCAACGTGTTGCAAAAACCTAAAAAAATATTTGTTGGAGTATCAGGCGGGGTAGACTCATCTGTTGTCGCATACCTCTTGAAACAACAAGGTCACGACGTTCACGGCATATTTGTGAAGACTTGGTCACCCGAGTGGCTTCCTTGTACTTGGGTGGATGAGAAGCGTGATGCTATGCGCGTTTGTGCTGCCTTAGATATACCATTCCACTTTCTCGATGCTGAAGAAGCCTACAAGCAAGGTGTGGCTGATTATATGATTTCCGAATATCGCGCAGGGCGAACTCCAAATCCTGACGTGCTTTGCAATAGAGTCGTCAAATTTGGTGCTATGTGGGAATACGTCAAAGCTCAAGGTGGAGAATACATTGCTACCGGTCACTACGCACAAACTGATGGTCAACATCTTATGAAAGGCGCTGATGCTTCAAAAGATCAGTCATACTTCCTATGGATGCTTTCAAAAGAAGAGCTCAAGCACGTTCTTTTTCCGATAGGACATTTACAAAAAAGTGAAGTAAGAAAATTGGCAGAGAAAGCAAAACTCTTCACTAGTGAGAAAAAAGACAGCCAGGGTATTTGTTTTCTGGGTGATGTAGATATGCGAGAGTTTCTTTCTCACTATATAGAACAGAAAAATGGCCCTGTCGTAGATACGCAAGGGAAAGTAATAGGCGAGCATGATGGCATTTGGTTTTATACACTCGGTGAGCGGCACGGTTTTCGTTTACACAAACAAACTACTGATCAAGAACGTTACTACATAATTGAAAAAAGAATTGATGATAATACACTAGTTGTCTCACATGATCCAAAAACAAATATTAATTCAACAGACAAAAGAATAATTACTTTACGAGAAACTTCATGGATTGAAAAACCAGAAGGGGAAGTACAAGCTCAAATTCGCTATCACGGAGATCTCATCCCAGCAAAAGTTCTGGATGAACAGACTGTGGAGCTTTCATATCGAGGAGTTATTGCGGAAGGCCAATCTCTGGTTCTGTACAAAGATGAAAATCTTGCCGGAGGGGGAGTAATAGATAATATTAATTAGTTACAGTATACTTATACTCATATGCAACAATTATTGAACCACGATATTTTTATCAACCTCTTCATCGCTATGGCGCTCGGTATGGTCATTGGCATTGAGCGCTTCATTGCCGGTAAAACTGCAGGTATGCGCACCTATACTCTTATCTCTATGGGGGCGGCACTCTTTGTGACCATTTCTCAACTCGTGACGGTAAATATGGGAGGAGTAAACTACGACCCACTTCGCATTGCTGCTCAAGTAGTAGCCGCAGCAGGTTTCCTAGGAGTAGGAGCTATTTTCCATAAAGACAACCAAGTCAGTGGTGTCACCACTGCTAGTGGTCTATGGGTGTCTGCTGGTGTCGGTATGGCGGCAGGTTTTGGGCTCTACTCTGTGGCTATTGCCGCAACTATCCTAACCTTATTTACCTTTATGGTTCTGTGGGCTATCGAAAAACAAATCAGACGTTTTTCTCGCCAAGACGATCCGACTTCTCATTCTCTCTAGAAACTTTTGTGGTAAAGTACTTTTATGAAATCTGCTGAAGTTAGAAAACGATTTTTAGACTTTTTTGCCAAGCGTGGACATGCGGTTATTCCTAGTGTTTCCTTAGTGCCAAAAAATGATCCTTCAGTACTTTTTAACACTGCAGGTATGCAACCTCTCGTCCCGTATCTTATGGGCGAAAAACATCCTTCAGGAGACAAACTAGCAAGTTGCCAGAAATGCGTACGAACTGGAGACATTGAAGACGTAGGAGATGCTCGTCACCTTACCTTTTTTGAAATGCTAGGTAACTGGTCTCTTGGTTCATACTTCAAAGAAGATGCTATCGCTTGGAGTTATGAGTTTCTTACGTCTAAAGAAGAAGGTTTAGGATTAGACCCGGCTCGTCTATATGTGACAGTTTTTGAAGGAGATGAAGATGCGCCAAAAGATTTGGAGGCTGTCTCTATTTGGAAAAAATACATTCCAGAACATCGTATCTATTTCTTACCCAAAGCAAATAACTGGTGGAGCCCAGGAGATAATGGCCCATGCGGACCAGATACAGAGATGTTTTATGATGTCACAGAAAATGGTCTTGGCGACATGTCTCATGAAGAATACGTTACAGCCGATGACCGAGGTGATGTTGTTGAGATCTGGAACGACGTATTCATGGAATATGAAAAGAAAGATGGCAAGGTGATCGGTAAACTTTCTCAAAAAAATGTTGATACAGGCTCTGGACTTGAGCGTGTCTCAATGATTGTCCAAGGTAAAAATAATGTTTATGAAGCAGATATGTTCTCACATGTTATGGACTTTTTTTATACCAACACTCGCAAGCCTTACAATCTTCGATCGGCTCGCATAATTGCTGACCATGTTCGCACTGCTACATTTATGATTGCTGACGGTGTTGTCCCTAGTAACAAAGACCAAGGCTACATCTTGCGTCGACTTATTCGCCGAGCGGTAGTTCAAGCTGACAATTTAGGGCTTACCCAAGGAGTGTTACTAACTGCTCGAGGATTTTTTGCTGACCAATACAAAGACCAGTACCCAGAACTTGAAAGTGGATTAGGTGCACAAAATGATATTTTCAAAAATGAACTAGAAAAATTCCAAAAATCACTAGAGCAGGGATTGAAAGAATTTGAAAAAGGTGTAGATCCATTTTTGTTAGCCACAACATATGGTTTTCCTATTGAAGTAACTGAAGAAATAGCCAAATCTCGTGGAATCGAAATAGATAGAAAAGCTTTTGATGAAAAGATGAAGGCCCATCAAGATGCTTCACGATCTGGCGCAGAACAAAAGTTCAAAGGTGGACTTGCAAACACTAGTGAACAAACTACTAAGCTCCATACTGCCCACCACTTGCTTTTGAAAGCTCTTCAAGAAATAGTCAGCCCTGATATTCACCAAAAAGGATCAAACATCACCGAAGAACGTCTTCGTATCGACTTTAATTTTGATCGAAAGTTAACAGATGAAGAAAAGAGTGCCGTAGAAGAAAGAGTAAATACCTGGATCGCCTATGATCTAAATGTTGTAAAGCGCGATATGCCAAAAGCAGAAGCCGAAAAACTTGGTGCTGAAATGGAATTCGGTGTCAAATATCCAGACGTCGTTTCTGTTTACTTCATTGAAGACAAGGAAGGGAATCATGTTTCCAAAGAGTTCTGTGGTGGACCGCATGTAGAACACACCGGAGCGCTCGGCATTTTCAAAATCCAAAAAGAAGAAGCTTCTTCTGCAGGGATACGACGAATCAAGGCAATTTTGCAATAAAAAAATCCGCCACAACTGTGACGGACCTATTTATTTTTACTTATGCTATTTTTAAAACATCTTTTTTTTGTTTTTCTTTAAACTCTTCAGAAAATTGAACGTTTTCAGATATTTCTGATGCAAGAATTAAAGTGCCTAACCATAAACCACTGTAAATAATTGCTGTACCGCATATAATAATAATGCGCCCCATACCATTAAGTAGTGGCCAAAACATGCCAATACTATAGATTACTATAAAGAACGCACCGATTATGTTAGATGGGATAGTATCTCCGTCACAATCATTTGCTAGATACAAATAATTATGATGCCAATCAATGTCTATTGTCGAAAAGAAAAATGACAAAAACGACAACACACTGTAGATAATTACTGGAAATAACGCCCATAGAATGCAATTTTGTTTAGTGATTATCAAATGATCGGTAGCAGCGAGCCCTAAAACTAAAAATACAAAAAACAAAGAACAGATGAGTGTAATCAGTCTTAACGCCTTGGTTGTTTGAAAAACATAAGCAAGAAAGAAAATGATCTTTTTCATAATTATTAATTTTTCTAAACATTACAATCTATACTGTTTATTGTCAACAAAATATTTTTTTTACAGAGAGAAGACATTACTATCATTTTCGCATCGAGGACTCTGCGTATACATCCCGCAGAAAGAAAGTGATAGTAATGTCTTCGAGCCTAATGCTATAATATATCTACATGGCGAAATCTATACACATGACACCAGTGGCAGTTTTTGATATTAGCTCCAGTTCAGTTGCTGGTGCCCACACACTTATCCCAAAAGGTGCTGAAGTAGCGGACTCTAAAGTATCTATACTTGCTAGTACAAGACTTTTTTCTGAACTCAAAGAAGAAATCACGATAGAGCGTTTTGTTGAACAATCTATCGCTCAGCTTGGTAAGACCATCGCAACACTTAAAAAAGCAGACAACCACCATCCCAAGTATATTCAAGTACTACTTGCTTCTCCTTGGTTTGTTTCTCAAACTCGAACTATCACTTATAACAAAACTACTGATTTTACTTGCACTCAAAAGCTTATAGACGAACTTGTTGCCAAAGAAGTTGCCTACATTATCGAGCATGATATGGAACGTTTTGGCTCTATCGGCAACGACGCCGTGATCATCGAAAAACAAATATCTATGATCAAACTCAACGGCTACAGCACCACCAAACCTTTTGGCAAAAAAGCCCAAAGCTTAGAACTTTTCCTTGTGGTCACTGTATCTCCAAAAAGTATCATCGAAAGATTCAAAAATGAAATACAGAAAGGTTATGGCAGTGTTTCAATAGGGTTTACTACTAGCCCTTACGCAACTTTTGTTGTAGCAAGGGACTTTTTGAAATCTAGCCATGAATTCATCATAGTTGATGTTGGTGAAGAGATCACAGATGTCGCATTTATAAAAAATGGTTTATTTTTATACCAACATTCTTTCCCAACAGGAATATACGAGCTCTACCGAACATTGGTGGCGAACAATATAGCGAGTACTACAGAAGCAGGTGCGCTGATCGAAAGCTTTAGCCAAGGTAAACTAAGCGCAGCGACCACAAGTGCGGTTCAAAAATCACTAGATAACTTTGGAGAAACATGGCAAAAAGCGTTTCAACAGATTGTAAATGACGGGGGACTGGCTATGAAAATGGCTTCAAACTGTTATGTGATATGTGACCATCGTTTTGGAAACTTTTTTGTATCAATGCTAAAAAATGATTTACTATTGCGTCATGTTTCTGGATCTACAGAAGTCTCACCTGTTGCTATAAACTACGAACTTCTTTCAGGCCATGTATCTTCTCTTGATCCAGGCAATGTTGATGAGACAATCATCACTGCTTCGCTATTTGCTTTAAGGCTCTTGTAGTACAATGTTTGTACATGAAGCTTTACGATGTCATACGACGTGAACAAACTAAAGAAGAACTAGATCCTGTTCCAGAAACAGAAACATTTGTTTTAACTGAGACACCTAAAAAAAAGAGGAAGCGTATTTTTTTCATAGCTATAGTTTTGGGAGGTTTATGCCTTTTATATATTGCTAGTTTATATTTTGTTAGAGCAAAAGTTTATATCGAGGAGAGAAGTATTCCATTTAGTTTAGACAAAACTGTTATTGAGTTAAGTCACGAAACTCAAAGTGATGCCGAAAGACTTTCATTTCAGACTATGAGTGTCACAACAGAAATAAGTCGAGATGTATTTGGGTCTGTCGCCAAAGAAGTCACTGGCAAAGCCAAAGGCTCTGTTGTCTTTTTTAATGAATACAGTAAAAACTCTATTACTATCAAAGCTAGTACCAAGTTGATAGCTCAAAATGGCAAATCTTATCTAACTCAAAAAAGCGTTGTTATTCCTGGTTATAAATTGGTTTCTGGTAAAAAAACAGCTGGAACATCTCCATCTGTGACTGTTACAGCTACAGAAAATGGTTCTGCTTCAAACTCAGAAGGAACATCACTTACTATCAGTGGCTACAGTGGGACAAAAAAGGCACAGGTATATGCCCGAAGCGTTGGGGCTTTTAGTGGCGGGGAAGCAGGGATGAAGCACAGTATATCTGAAGCAGATAAACCTCAGATATTAGACACTTTAAAAACACAACTAACAGAACGTTTGCGTAGAGAAACTAGAGCTCAAATACCGCCGCAACTCATAACATATCCAGATTTACAATTTATATCTATAGATACAGACAGTCTAAGACTTGAAGGTGAAGGCATAAAATTTCCTGCATATATAAAAGGTACAATGGTTTCTTATCTCATTCCTAGAGATTTATTTGAGTCGGCCATAGCCAAAGAGGCTCTCAGTGATCACTCTTACAATTCTGTTTCTATTCCTAATCTTGCAGATCTATCAGTAGTAGCAAAAAGTGGTGTACCCGCAGACCCGAAACAAACACCAGAGAATATCGCCATTGAAGTTAGTGGACAAGGATCTATCATTACCCAAGTATCAGAGAGTAAAATACAAGAATCTCTCCTGGGTGTAAAAAGAGGTTCTTTTAATGCCATCATCTCAGGTATTACAGAGATTTCTTCTGCAAAATACAAGCTTTTCCCTTTCTGGGCACCCTTTTTCCCAAAACAAGAGCATTTTATAAGGGTTGATTTAGAGTAGTTGGTTGACCTTTTAAGTCCATCATAGTATTATATCCCTTGTAACTCATGATAGATCAGCAATTAGTAGTAAAGGGCGTAGTTCAAGAAGCCCTTCCAAATACAATGTTTCGAGTAGAACTCGAAAGTGGGCAGGTTCAAGTTGCCTATTTAGCTGGGAAAATGAGACTAAATCGTATCAAAGTGCTCGTTGGAGATACTGTTGAAGTACTGCAAGATCCGTACGGTGGAAAAGGACGTATTGTCAGAAGAATGTAAGTAGTATATAATAGCCCGACCTGAGAAGAGTACATCTTTTCTATATTTTTATGAAGATTAAATCAACAGTTAAAAAAATGTGTGCCAAATGCAAAATTGTTAAACGCAATCGGCACTTGTTAGTTATCTGCGATAATCCTAAGCACAAACAAAAACAATAATATGCGTATCCTAGGTATAACAATCCCAAATGAAAAGAGACTAGATATTGGTTTAACCAGCCTTTTTGGTGTAGGAAGCGCTACTGCAAACAAAGTACTCAAAGAAGTAAAAGTATCTCCTGAGACAAAATCAAAAGATCTATCTATCGAACAAGAAAATGCTATTCGAAAACTAATTGAAGAAATGACTATCGAAGGAAACCTCAAGCGTGAGGTAGCCGGAAATGTAAAGCGTTTGAAAGATATCAAATGCTACCGTGGAGTTCGACACATGAAAAGACTCCCTGTAAAAGGTCAGAGAACAAAGACAAACTCTCGAACTGTTCGAGGAAATGTCCGAAACACTATGGCATCAGGTCGTCGTAAAGAAAGTAAAACATAACATATGGGAAAAAAACGAATTGCAAATCAAGAAGGACAACTGGTGGACGCTGACAAGCGCTCACGTGCTACAGCGCGCGCACCAAAAAAGAAGCTTGTTACTTGCATGCTCTCTATAGAGTCAACTTTTAATAATACAAAAGCAGTAGTAAGTGACCTCAAAGGTAACGTTCTTTTCTGGTCTTCATCTGGATCTCTTGGATTTAAAGGAGCTAAAAAGGGTACACCTTTCGCTGCTGCAAAGGTAGGGGAGGTTTTGGCTGAAAAAGCTGTAACTGCAGGTATCAAAGAAGCTCACGCAGTTGTCAAAGGTGTTGGTTCTGGTCGCGAACCACTTATCCGAAGTTTCGTTGCCACTGGTATCGAACTTTTATCAATCAAGGACCGAACTCCTGTTCCACACAATGGTCCTAAGCCTAAGAAGCCACGAAGAGTATAAAATATGAAAACAGTTGCTAAATACAAAATGTGTCGTCGTCTTGGATCTGGTGTGTTTGAAAAGTGTCAAACAGCCAAGTTCACCGCGGTTGAACAAAAAACAGTTCGAGCAGGTGCAAACGTAAAGCGCCCAAAGGCTCCATCTGGATTCGGTCTTCAACTTCTTGAAAAACAGCGAGTTCGATTTACTTATGGTATCAGTGAAAGACAGCTTCAAAACTATGTTAAGGCTGCAAGTCACGCAAAAGGTATGCCAGTAACTGACAAACTTTACGAACTACTTGAAACTCGTTTGGACAGTACTGTATACCGACTTGGATTTGCTCCAACTCGACGACAGGCTCGTCAAATGACTTCTCACGGACACTTTACTGTGAACGGAAAGAAATCGACCATTCCATCACAGCAAATCCACGTTGGAGACATTGTGGCAGTGAGAGAAGGTTCTCGAGGTTCTGCACTATTTACTGACTACGCAAAAAATATGAAAGATCGTTCTTACCCATCTTGGCTCAAACTCTCTCCAGAGCAAATGCAAGCTGAGGCGGTATCAAAACCAAAGAACGACGAACAATTCCTGAAATTCGAAACTGTGCTTGAGTTCTATAGTCGTTAATCACAACACAGAGTTGCAAAAATTACAAAATAATTGTACTATTTAAAACCATGAGCCACCAAACAATATTACTACCATCAAAACCAAAAGCAGTACTAGAAGAAGGATCTAAAGGTGTGTACGAGATAGACGGTCTTGTCCCAGGATACGGATACACCCTTGGAA
>CAYJDV010000010.1:0-4274 GCA_964369095.1 uncultured Candidatus Saccharibacteria bacterium
AAAGACGGCACTAGAGAGAGACTTGGCAGCCAAGGCAGGACTCACGACAAAGTACATAATACCGAAAGCGTAGAGTACATAGAAAATGACAGCCGGAGTGATGGCGAATTTCTCGGCCATGATAAAGCCGATATGTTTTTGATAAAAGTTTTTAGCGACAAAACCTATCCAAGCGATATCTAGTACAAGAAGCGAAATGAGTATTGTGATATATGTTTTCATAATTTATTTTTGTTTATTTCTAACTTTACGAAGTGCGATAGGTATCCAAACAAATGCGAGCGCGGTGTAGTTGATGATCATATACCAAGTGTTGGCCCAAGAAACTCCGTACGGAAAACGATAATCCGAGATCGGGAAAAGAAAAGGTGTCGGATAAAATCCGATAGCGTGAGACGGTATGTCTATGAGTATGTGTAGTGCCCAACCGAGCAGTTCGTAGCGCGGACGCTTGAAGAAATACCAAACTACGCAGAAGACAAAAGCCCAGACCACGAGCGAGTGACTATATTGATATAGATAGGCAGCGATATCGAAACCTCCGACCAAACCGTGATGGTCACGTAGGCCAGAGAAAGATACTCCAGTAAAGATAACTTTATAAAGGCCGATGATAAAAGGAGCTGTGAAAGCAAAGAAGTCTGGGATCACTCCCCAAAAAGCAGTCCAACCTACATGTATATGAAATTTCTTACCTTTCTTTT
The DNA here is from genome assembly GCA_964369095.1 of uncultured Candidatus Saccharibacteria bacterium. GTDB lineage: Bacteria > Patescibacteriota > Minisyncoccia > Phycocordibacterales > UBA9973 > UBA4124. The sequence continues at coordinate 705 of CAYJDV010000010.1, forward strand.
GCGCGAGCTTGTTCCCCGCTCGGGCGCCGGCATTGGTCCAAAGTGTGTGTGCTAATACATCCATTCAAATATTCTACCATGCAAAGAAAAAAACCGTTCTGTCATAAACAAAACGGTTTAAAAATTTTACCAACTTCCACTAGCGCCTCCACCGCCGAAGCTTCCGCCTCCGCCAGAGATACCACCACCGCCAGAGATACCAGTCCCGCTAAACATTTCGCTACCACTACTACCGTCCCTCAGTCCAAAATTTCCAGTAAAGAAAAGTCGGAGAAGAAATGAAGCAACTAAAACAATTGCAGCACAGACAACTAAAGCAATCGAAGATTCTACTATAGAGCCCTGATACGCTACATGCCAATATACGCCTCCATAGATTCCACCAGGAATGTACCCAATAAACATTGGAAATATTGCCCCTAAAATGGCGCAAATACCAAGTCCAACCAGAAACCAAATCAGAATCATATTTTCTTCCTGTTTGGCTTTACGATCAGCTAAGTATTCACCAGCGATGGATTTCTCCATGCTAGTAATCGCCTTATCAATACCTTCGTAGTACTTTTCTTCTTTGAATAAGGGTTGTACATCTTCATCCAAAATATATTTGCAGGTTAAATCAGGCAGAGCTCCTTCAACACCATAACCAGTTTCAATCCTGGTTTTGTGTTCTTCAAAAGCAATCAAAAATAAAACACCATTGTTTTTATCTTTTTGACCTATTGCCCATTTCCTGCCAGTTTCTGTGGCAAGATCTTCGATACTCCAAGTACCACCAGAAGAATTGTTTGGAAGTTTCGGAAGACAGATAACAACAATTTGATTGGTCGTACTGTCTTCATACTTTTTCAAACGAGCGTTCAGTAGGTTTATTTTACCGGTGTCTAACATCTTTCCTCCAGTAAAATCGTTTACATATGAATGAGTCGGTATAGGTATACCTTCATTGTCCAGAAATTTTTCCTTTTCAGACGGCTCTTTTGAACAAGAAAAAATTGCAAAAAACGGTATTAGAAAAATAAGCTTTTTCATGTGCAGTTATTTAAAGTTAAGGAATTTTTTATTAACATTGACACTAAAATAGTAAAATGTCAATAGCAAACAAAAAACCGTTCTGTCATAAACAAAACGGTTTAAAAATTCTTTGATGGTTATTTAAGCTACAAGCAATTCAATTGCAAAACCAGGTTCATTTTTGAAAATCGTGCGAATCAAGCCAAGCTGGCTTTTCTGCATTGGATACACAAACTGTACACCCATAAGAGCACGCATCGTTACTTCATCGCCTGTGTTACGGGCAGCAATGTATTGATTCAAAACTGATCTTTGTCTTGAGATAATCAAGGCACAGATATGTCCCGGGTTGCCAGGGCAGGTTTCAATTTCCTGAAAAACCAGCTTGTTGTTGGTAATATACTTTTTTATTTCGTTTGGGGATTCATTTCCTGTGTATATATCAATGCGAGTTACTGCATTAATTCCCCAAAGTACTGTTTTAAAGTTAGCCAACTGAAATAATCCAAGTTTTTTTTTCAAAGTTGTAAGTTTTATATGAACAAAATGGGTTTATCGACTAGTATTATAGCACCGAAGCTACAAAAAGTCAATCTAGAATACGAATCTTTTTAAAGTTTCTTCTTTTCCTAAGATACTAGCGAGTTCAAATGGATCAGGAGATTTTTCTCGTCCTGAGAGAGCGACACGCATAGGCCAGAGTACACTTCCCCGCCCTTGTGCACTAGCATAATCCCAAACTGATGCTTTTATATTTTCATAAGCCCAATCTGACTCTGATACTGATTCAAGTAATGAAGCAACATGTTTCAAATAAGTTTTTGTTTTTTCTAAGCCTTCTGGTGTTTCGCGGAGCTCTTTGGCAACCAATATCTTTTCATCAACTTGTGGCGCAATGAAGAAGTAGTCAAACTCACCAATAGCACTTCCATCAGCACGTCCGAAGAAAACTAACATGTCGGAAAATTTGGTCATGCGCTCGCGAAGTAATGGTTCTATTTTTTTAAGTATTTCTCTATGTTCTTGACTGTCTTGCACGATACTACCAAAGAGTCCGTGATGGGCAATATTCCAAAATTCTTCTTGAGAAAGTTTTTTCATATGTTCGCGATTGAACCAATCTAACTTATCCACGTTGAAACCTCCACCACTTCGATGGATACGAGAGATATCAAATGCATCAATGAATTCCTTTGCTGTCATAACTTCGCGTTCATCACCAGGATTCCATCCGATGAATACGAGGAAGTTAAGCATGGCCTGAGGCAAATACCCTTCTGCTTTATAGTCTAATATATCCTTTGCACCGTCACGCTTACCGAGCTTTTTCTTTCCATCCGGCGCCATAATTGGTGGTAGGGTCGCAAAAGCTGGCGGTGTGATTTCAAGAGCCTCATAAAGAGCAAGAAACTTTGGTGTTGATGCAATAAACTCATCAGCTCGCATAATATGAGTAACACCCATTTCTAAGTCATCAATCATGTGTGAAAGATTATATGTCGGATATCCGTCACTTTTTATCAAGATGAAGTCATCGAGTGCCTCAGGTCCAGCGGAAAGATCTCCATATACTAAATCATTCCAATGATAAGTTTTTACATCAGTCACTTTGAACCGAAGCGGCTGTGTACCATCCCATACTGGAGGATTCTCTGGACGATGTTCACGAAACAAGAACGGTCTTTTTTCTTCTTGTGCTTTTTGTCGAAATGCTTCAACTTCTTCAGGAGTATAAGGATCAGCATATGCCAAACCTTTGTCGACAAGTTTTTGAGCGTATTTTCTATACGATACTAATCGCTCTGATTGCAGGTAAGGCGCATTCGGTCCACCTATATCCACCCCTTCATCCCAAGTTATACCAACCCATTTGAGAGACTCAATAATATGATCGATTGAACCTTCTACTTCACGAGCCTTGTCCGTGTCTTCGATTCGAAGTATAAATGTCCCGCCGTGCTTTCGAGCATATGCCCAGGCAAATAATGCAGTACGAACACCTCCAATATGGAGATACCCAGTTGGGCTTGGGGCGAAGCGAGTGACTATTTTTTTAGACGATTCCATACACTGATACTAGCAAAAAAAGCCTTAATTGACAAAGGCTCTGGTTGTAGTAGAGTTATAAAAAACTAAAACTTCTTTTTATGCAAATAACAATATATCTAATACTTGCAATCATATTATTTCCTATAAATATAATATATGTGATGGATCTTGCATTAAAAACAGGAATATCTAGACCTTTTGAAGAGACCATTCTTTTCACAACCAAAGATCAAATGCTAAAGAAAAGATACAAATTATTAATTATATGCGGAACATTCTGGATTATCTGCTCTTTATCACTAACAAAAAGTATGTACTTAACAGTTCCAGATTCCAAAACCACGGATGGAGTATATATTTTTTTTATAACCTTAATAGCATTTGCTTTTGTTTATATTTTTGTTAATGCTTTTACTGAAAAAGAATTTTCTCTTGAAGAAGATATTCAAAATATTGGTAAAAAAGATTAAAAAAGCAAAACCACGCAAGCACAATGCACGGCGGGAA
>CAYJDV010000010.1:4374-15827 GCA_964369095.1 uncultured Candidatus Saccharibacteria bacterium
ATTGGTAAAAAAGATTAAAAAAGCAAAACCACGCAAGCACAATGCACGGCGGGAACCGTGCGACAAACCGTCCTATCATGGGGCGGTTTTTTATTTACACACGGGCATGTAGGTAAATCTTATTTCTCGTGTTCTAGTGCTATCTTGATAGCTTCAATAGCGATCTCTCGAGCAGCATCTTCTTTGTAGAAAGCTTTAGCATGACGAGCCATAGTATCATAACGAGCAGGACTATCGATGATACTATCTATCTCATTTTGCAAAACTGAAGGAGTCAGGTTAGCTTCTTCGATGACTACACAGCCACCAGTACGAGCATAGTGATAAGCATTTTTTCTTTGATGGTCTCCATGGGCTGCGGCGTAAGGTATCAAGATAGACGGCTTGCCCCAAGCTGATATTTCAAAAAGTGAAGAACCAGACCTTCCAATAATGATCGTCGAAGCAGCACCAAACATCTTGGTTTGTAAATCGTTTAAAAATGGAAAAGGTTTGTAACGAGTACGACGAACATCGTCTCCGAGCATGACATGTACATCACTTTTCATCTCTTCAAAGTTTTTCTCACCAGTTTGATGGATGATCTGATATTTTTTTATAAGTTCAGGTAGTATACGAAGCAATTGGTCATTGATGATCTTCGCTCCCTGACTACCAGCAAAGATGCCGATAGTTGGAATTGCTGGATCAAGTTCGAAAAATCCATAAGCTCCCTCTTTAGCTGCTTGAACGATAGACTTGCGAACTGGTTGACCGGTGACAGAGACACGACTCGCATCAAAATAACTCGCAGCTTCTGGAAACGATAGTGCAATCTTTTTGGCAAATTTACCTGACCAAAGATTTACTCGTCCTGGCACAGTGTCTGATTCGTGGATGATAACTGGTATACGAAGAAGTTTTGAAGCAAAAAGTACTGGGAAGCTAGCGTAACCACCCTTACTGATAACCACGTCTGGATAAAGACTGAAGACGGTAAAGAGAGCTCGGAAAACACCAAAACCCATTTTGAAAAAGTCCCAAATATTGCGAAGTGAAAAGTATACTCGCATCTTGCCGGCAGTTACTGGAACAAAGGTGATGAACTGTTGCTCCAAAGCTTCTCTGTCATAAGGAGTATCAGCGGCATAGTAGAGTTTGAATTTTATAATTTTCTCTTCGTCAGCGATGCGATTGAGCTCTTCGGCGATAGCGATAAGTGGATAAAAATGTCCACCTGTTCCCCCTCCTGTCAGTAGTATCTTCATAATGTGCTTATTATACCTTATTTCTTTTCGTACCGAGAAACATTTAAAATGATCCCAACGGCGCCGAGAGCAATGAGGAGAGCTGTTCCTCCATGACTAATAAAGACCAACGGTACCCCGGTGAGTGGGAAAAGTCCGACAAGTGAAGCAATGTTTAGAAATGATTGAGCTGTTAGCAAAGTAATGAGCCCGACAACTAAGTAACGAGAAAATGTATCAGGGGCGCGAAGTGCTATCTTGTAACCTCGGATAGCCAAAAAGACATAAAGTATCAGCAGTACTGTCGTCCCTACAAATCCAAACTCTTCACCGATAACAGCAAAGATCGAGTCCCCTTGTGGCTCTGGCAAGTAACTAAATTTCTGAACACTCTGTCCAAGCCCTCGCCCTGTCACGCCACCTGAACCGATAGCGATGAGTGACTGTTGGAGCTGATATGAGGAACCTTGTGGATCACTAGCTGGATTTATAAATGTCTTGATACGATCCATAACATAAGGACGAATGAAAGCGAGTGCTACGATTGAACCGATACCTAAAACAATAATAAAAATAATTTTCTTCCAAGCTACTCCTGAAGTAAAGAGCATGCCACAAGCTGCTGCAGTGATAAGTATCAAACTTTTGGTATCAGGTTGGCGCAAAAGTGCCAAAGCGACGATGACCAACATGACTACAAGTGGGATGATTCTAAATTTTACATCTTCTTGTTTCTTGCGAGCCCAGGCCAACCAAGAAGCAAAATAAATAACAAAAGCGATTTTCAAAACTTCAGCTGGTTGAAATGAAAATGGTCCGATATCGAGCCAACGACGCGCTCCACCGTGCTCAAAACCAAAACCAGGAATAAATACAGCCAGAGTCAGTGCTAGTGCTCCTAGAAAAATATAAAAAGAATACCTACGCCAAAACATATAAGGGATGCGGGCGCAAAGCCATAGAGCACCAAACCCTCCGACAAGGCCGAGAACGAGTTGGTTGAAAAGTACACCGTAAAACTTGGTCTCGCTACGCGCCAAAATACCAAGAGAAGCCGAGACAAAAGACAAAAGACCGATACCGGTAATGACAACAACAATCCAAAAAAAGTATTTATCAAATGGTTGTTGTTTTTTTATCGACTCTTTATATTCATTCATCCTTTAAAATATTTTAACTAATAAGAGAAACCACTACTCCCAAGATAGCGCAGATCACAGACACCACCCAATATCTCATAACGACTTTCTCAGACGACCAACCAATAGCTCGGAAGTGATGATGAATTGGAGCGATTTTGAAAACACGTCGCTTGCCAAAATATTTATAACCAACTATTTGAATAATAGAAGAAGCACTAGAGGCAACAAGTGGAAAGGCAATAAGAGGAAGTATAAGTACGGTGTCGGTGAGAAATGCAAAAACTGTTAGCACGACCATCAGCCCCATGATCCCAGTCTCCCCCATATAAAAACGTGCCGGTGGAATATTGAACCAAAGAAAGGCCATGATACCTCCCGAGATAACTGCCGAGAGAGCGGCGATATCGATCATATTTTTCCCGAAAGCGATCGCCGCATAAGCTGCAAAAATAATAGCCAAAACTCCTCCTGCTAAACCGTCGATACCATCGATGACACTGGTAGAAAATACTGCTACCAATATAAGTACAAAAAATGGGATAAAGATAAGTCCGAGCGGTAAGACTAACCCTGTGAAAGGTATAGCGATAGCGGTCATGCCGACTTTGAAATAAAGCCATGAAGCGATAAGGATACCAACACCGACAATGGTCGCTATCTTGGTATATCGATATCCGATCTCATCTTTAGCTCCACGGATTTGTTTAGCATCATCCACAAGACCAAGAAGTGATCCGAAAAGAAGTGCCCCCAAAGGAATAAGTGTCTGACTACGACTAAAGAAATCAAGCTTAGCAGATAAGTCCGACGGAAAAGCTTTTGAAATAATCCAAATCAAACTGATAGAGATCAAAACGGAAAGCCAAATGATTATCCCGCCGACTCTTGGTGTTGAAGTTTCTTGTACTGAATTATTTATTTTTTTGAAATCATCGTTGGTAATCTCACTATCTTCAGAACGAGCTTTCTTTTTCCAGAGCTTGTACTTGTACATATAACTGGTGAGCTTGGGCGTCAAAAGTATCCCAATAGCGAAAGTCAGAGCGGTCGGTAGAAAAATTTTAACAACATTTAAAATCATATTATTTTTTATTCATTATTATCTGGTGATTGCTCCTGCTTAAGAAGCTTCGTAATTTTCTCAGATGTTTCAGTATATTGAGGCAAATCTTCAGTCCGAGCAACACCAAAATGTTCAAGCATTTGAAGTGTTGGATAATACCCAACAGAACGACCTGCACCACGAGGCTCTATCAGTCCACGCATTGAAAGAGCTCGAAGAGAGTACGAAACATTCACCCCTCTGATAAATTCTATTTCTGCTTTTGTAATTCCTGGATAATAAGCAATCGTTGATAGGGTCTCAGCACTTGCCTTTGAAAGTTCCTTTGACAATTCTTCTTTGCGAATACTTTCTATAAGAGCACTGTGTTCTGGTCTAGTTACCAAGGTCACTTCTTCCCCATTTTGAACCAACATAACAGCTCTGCCAGACAGAGAGTCTTCCAAATTTGTAAGAGCCTCTTTTATTTCTTCCAGGCTGACTTCTAGTTTTGAAGCTAAAGATTTCAAAGACTGCGCTTGTGCTGTAGCGAAAAGTAGAGCTTCGATTTGTTGTTCTGTATTATTTTTCATAATTATTCTGTCTGTTCTTCTGCTGTCTGAGCTTGAGCACTGAGAGTGATGTTTTCAAAACCTTCTTCTTGTTCTGCATTTACAAAACCTCGACGAACTAGCTCAAGCATACCAAGAAAAGAGACAATCACATATACCTTTTTCTCTCTTTCGTCCCCTTCTGGAGCATGGACAATGATGTCATTGAAATTCACTGAAGACATTGCCCTTTGGATACGTTCATGGAGCGTGTCGAGCACTTCAGCAATAGAAATAGTTTTGAAAACGCGAGTCTCTGGTTTTTTCGGTGCAGGTGGTGGTACTCGCACAATAGCTCCATCAACGAGTACCGCTAGCATATCGACTGTTAAAGATGGGTCTGGAGCAAATACCACTCCACTCATGCGCTGCGCCCCTTCAAAAGATATTTTCTTTCCATATTTTGATGCAAGCCATTTTGAAGCTTCAGAAATAACAGCCAAAAGTGCTAGCCTTCTTTCGAGATCAGTGATTGATTCTGATTCTTCTTCAGTTAGTTCAATGTTCGGCAGAAGTGATCGCGCTTTGATCAAAAGCAAGGTTGCAGCAACAGATAAAAAAGATGCCACATGCTCTGGATGCATACCTTTGTTTTGAATGTAAGCAATGAAATCGTCAGTAACGGTCGCCAGAGAAATATCATTGACGAAAAATTTGCGCTTCTCGATCAGCTCGAGCAAGACCTCAATCGGCCCTTCGTAGGACTCATGTTTGATATGAAATTCTGCCGTTTCAGTAGTCATTAATAATGTAATTATACCGTATAAAAGAATTAATAAGTGTTTTGTGTATTATTTATTAAACAAAAAACCTTTGCCTTTTTCATATATACCAAGCACATATTCATGAGGTATACGTAAACTCCCTGATTTACTAATTTCTCCTAACTTATTCTCTATCAACATTTCAGAAAAACCATCAGGCTCAAATCTTCTATTTTCAGATCCCTCTTTTTCATAATATTCTTTAAACTCTTTTTTGGGTACCGCAAAAATAACCATACTATCAGAGTTTCGATGTGACTCACCTTCTTCCATCTTTTTTAAAGAAAGTGTAATACCATCAGGACCTTGAGCTAAGGTGGTCGTGTTTAGTCCTCCTCCTTGAAACAAAAAATCTTCTTTGTTTATTTTTTCTGCAAAATCAGAATGTGTTTGATGTGTAAGGAAATAATAATCTTTTGATAGGTCTGATAACTTACTATGTAACTCCTCTAAATTTTCTATATAAACTCCTTTTTCTTCTGAATTATTTTCCTCACTACCTTTTGCTAATTCTTTTTCTACCGCATCTACCATACTCTTTGGGGCACCACCCAAAACATATTCTCTTGTTTTTCCAGATCTTATTTCATTTACATATTGCTGAACTTTTGGATCAAAGGCTGCTTCCAACCCTTCGCTAATCCCTTTTCCGATATTCATAAAAGCATTGTAAATTTGAACAGCATCTTTATGTTCTTCGCTAGAACCTTCATGAGCCTCCATATGCGCAAATGGATCTACTGGCCCAACAGCTCCGAGATCTTCACGTAATACTTCAATATTTTTTTGATCTTCTTTTTCTCTTTGGGCTATTTTTTCTTCAGAAAATATAACACCAGGATTACTTTCAGAGACAACCTCATCTTCCTCAAGCTCTTTTTTCTTTTTCTCTTGATACTGTGCAACAGCGCTTTCTACCAAAGGACGAAAGGCATCTGCTCCATCAAGCACAAAATCAGGGTCCTCTCCGTTTACGATACGAAGTGCATATTCATTAACTTTTTCAACTGTTCCTGGTAATAAAGATCCTTCCATATTTTTTATTTCTTTTCTATTTTCTTTAAGACCAAATGAAGTTCATCGAGTTGTTTATCTGCAATCATAGAGGGTGCTTGCATCATTGGATCCTTCCCTTCTCCGGTTTTTGGGAACGCCATTACTTCACGAATGTTTGGCTCATCAAGCAAGAGCATCAACAATCGATCAAGGCCCCAAGCAATACCACCGTGTGGAGGTGTACCTGTTTTAAAAGCATGAAGCATGTGCCCGAAGTTTGTCTCGATATCTTCTGCTTTGTGTCCCAAGATTTCAAATACTTTCGCAAGTGATTCATAGGTGTGATTACGAATAGATCCTCCGCCGATCTCATAACCATTGAGACAAATATCGTACTGAGTCGTCAAAATACTTGCTAGATCTTTTTTCTCCATCAAAGATTCCATATGTTCTTCGATAGGTCGAGAAAATGGATTGTGAGTAAATGTCCATTCACCTTCGGCTTGAGGGTTGTCACTCTTGTCAGTGCGTTCGAAAAACGGAAAATCAACTACCCAACAAAATGCTAGAAGGTTTGGATCTTCTTTATCATTTCGGATGTCTGGTCGGTCATTGCCGTATTTTTCCATTGCGTCTTTGTAGGAAATACGAGGAAAAGGAATTTCTTGGATTTTTTTCTCAGGAAAAAGTTTGGTCACGATATCTATAAGAAGTGCCTCATTGAGCGCCATGACATCGTCACGCTTCACGAAAGACATTTCCATATCGAGCTGGGTGAATTCTGGTTGTCTGTCCCCTCGTCCATCTTCGTCGCGCATGCATTTTGCGATCTGGAAATATCGCTCTACTCCACCAGCCATCAAAAGTTGTTTGTATTGTTGTGGAGATTGAGGAAGCGCGTAGAAGTGTCCTGGGTACAAACGAGAAGGCACTACATAGTCACGCGCTCCTTCTGGAGTACTTTTGGTCAAGATGGGAGTTTCTACTTCGATGAATTTTTCTGTGTGCAAATAATTGCGCACGTGATTGATCACTGCATCGCGAGAACGGATGTTGCGTTGCATACGAGCACTTCGCAAATCAAGGTAACGATACTTGAGGCGAGTTTCTTCACCGACATCTTTGGTATCCATATTCACTTCAAATGGAAGTGGTTCTGCGTTGTTTAAGATAGTGATAGTAGTCACTTCAAGTTCTATATCACCGTTTACCTTGTCAGCGACAACATTGCGCTCTGGACGCTTGTTGACGATACCTTCTACTTGAAGCACGCTCTCTGGTCGACAAGTCTTGGCGATCTCTATAACTTCAGCCCGGTTTGGAAGCACCACACCTTGGATTGAGCCAGTCATATCTCGGAAGTCAAAAAAGACCATTTTTCCCTGGTCACGACGAACATCCACCCAGCCTTTTATCAGTACTGCTTCCCCTGCTTTTGCTCCCAATTCTCCAATGTATGTTCGTTCCATAATTCCCTTATTCTACTTCAAAATTCTTTATCTCGCCACCTTAGCGGACAAATAAAAAACCCTTCTGTATTAGAAGGGCTTTTACTTATTTTTTTTCAGAAAAGGTGAACTCGTTTCCACATTCTGATGGAACTGCGTTGTTTGTTGGCCCTTTTTCAGGGTCATAAACTAATTGCCAAGGAATCTGTTCTGTTTGTTGAGGTTGTTTTTTTTCAACCCCTTCTGATGAACACGCATCAAGAACGATAGTTTTAGGTTGTTCCATTTAAATTAATTTTGTGGTGAAATAAATATTTTATAAAAAACATATATACCAGCTAATATAAAAGCTAACACTAAACTGATAACTTTTAGATAGTGTACACAAGCACCAGGGCTATCTGCTATGTCCTTGGGTCCATCTTTAAATGAATCCTTTTCCATAAGTTTTATTTAAGGTTTAGAATGTATCTTTAAAAACAAAATACCATATTTACAACAAAAAGCAAGTATAAAAAAGCCCCGACGCATCGGGGCTTACAATCAAAAATAATTTTTGATACTTTCTTTTCCGTTAACAAATAAATGAAAACTGTCTAGCTTAATGTATTTTCTCAAAATCTGAGAAATCTCATCTGCGTCAACTTTTTTCATATAGTTGAACCAGTCCGGAAAATCACCAATCAAAGAATACTTTTCTGGATAAAGTTCGTCAAATTGTTCAATCCAATCATACGAACGCTCGTTATCTCTTATTTCCTTGAACCATAAGGTTTTGATTTTGTCATCAACTTGTTTCTGTGTAATACCTTCTTTCAAGTATTCACTATAACACTCAAACACAGAGTCAATTGTTTCGTCTACTTTCTTATCCGGAGTTCCAACATTTGTACCTATGTACAAAAGTTGATTGTATTCTTTTCTGGAGCAATTTAATCCATACGCCAAACCTCTTTCATTTCTAATTTTTTTATAAAATCTTGATGAAAGACCATCATGGGCGTACCCCATAGCAAAACCCAAAAGAAGACTTTCTCTTGTTCCCATCTCTGGTGCTTGAAAATATACTCCTAAGTTTGTTTGCTCCAAATCCTGTTGAAAGAAAATCCTTTGGTTTGGACTTAGTGACATAGGATCTTCTGGTAAGGAAAATCTACTACCATGCAAAAATGAAATAGAAGAAAATGTCTTAATAACATCCTCCAGAGTACAACCACCTGAAATAACTAAAGTCATATTTTCTACACAGCAGTAAGTTGAAAAGAAATTTTCAACATCTTCTTTTGTTATTGATGATACAAACTCTGGTTTCCCAAGAATTGGAGACCCCCAATTGGTTCCATTACCTAGTACAGAGCTTAAATATGAACCTGCTAAATAACCAGGGTTCGATCTAGCCTTGTTTATTTCAGAAATAATTACACCTTTTTCTTTTTTCAAAGATTGTTCAGTTATATGAACGTGTGTTAATGCTTCTGAAAAATATGTTCTCATATTCTTCAGGTGACTTTTAAGCGCAACTTCACATTCTAAGGCCAAACATGTTTGGCTAGTGTTAGCATTTGAGTAACCACCAACAGATGAAATAATGCCGGCAAAATCTTCTTTTTTGGGATATCTTTTTGAACCTGAGACGATAACATGCTCGGTAAAGTGAGCAAGCCCGGTATCTAAATTGTTAAAAACAGAACCAGCTCGCATCATTAATTTTGCATAAATAGGAGCAAAAGGTTTTTCTATAAAAATAACCTTGAGTCCATTTTTAAGAGTTATTTCATGTTTTGTAACACCAAAACCATTAAGTGAATAAGTTCTTTTCATTATTTATTTTTTAAAGTTTCACAAATTTATTTCTAACTTCAAAATACCATATTTTCTAGAAAAAGCAAGGATTATTCTGTCTCCAAATATCGACTTGCCTGCATCGTATAAAGCTCTGAGTAACGGCCCTTCTTGGCCATCAAATCTTTGTGATTACCTAACTCTTTAAGTTGGCCATACTCAATAACCGCAATCTGGTCTGCATTTTTAACAGTACTGAAACGATGAGAAATAAGCACTACCGTTTTACCCTGCATTTTATTTTCAAGAACTTCGAATATTTTCTCTTCAGCCACAGCATCAATCGCAGATGTTGGTTCATCAAGTACCGATATTAGGGCGTTTCTATAAAATATTCGCGCCACTGCCATCCGTTGGAATTGCCCCTTAGATAACTCAACACCATCTTGAAAACTTTTCCATAACAGATGATCATATTTCTTAGGTAAAGCTTCGATAAATTTATCTGCTTCAGCAGCAGTAGCAGCCTTAAGCACCTGCTCATCATCGATTGGTTTGTTCGGACGCGCAATAGCGATTGCTTCTCGAACGGTCATTTTATAATTTGTAAAATCCTGAAATAATATACCGAGTTGTTCATGCCAGTATTGAAGATCAATTTCTCGTAAATCTATTCCATCAATAAGTACTTGTCCTTCAGTAGGGTCATATACTCGACAAAGAAGCTTAATTAGACTTGTCTTACCCGCCCCATTCTCTCCTACAATTGCCATCTTTTCTCCACTTTTCAGAGTGAGCGATATATTTTTTAATACTAGAACATCGGTTTCGGGGTAAGCGAAAGAAACATTTTTAAATTCAATTATTGGAGGGTTCTCCCAAGCAGGAGTCAGAGCGCCTTCTTTACTAACAATTTTGGCCCGTATATCAAAAATATCAAACCAGCGTTTAGCAAAACGATTTTGCTCTTCAAGGCGAGAAACTGTTGTAAAGAAATTTTGTGATGTTACTACAAAAGATCGATATACCGTAAATACCAAAAGTAATGATCCAACAAGAAGCTTTCCATGTATCGTATCGAGTGTTACCAATACGATTGCTAACATCAAACAAACTGTCTGAATAATATCAGCGAGTATAGTAGCACGTGATTTTCTACTAGAAACATTATTTAATTTTTCGTCATATTTCACCATAAGTGTGTGAGCCTGGGTACGAAACAGTGACTTGATATTAAATAAAATGACTTCAATAATTTTCTTTGGGTCTCTAAATTGACTGACGCGGTCTCCTTCAATTCGATCATCATCAGTTGCAATATGATGAATTCTAAATATTTCTACACCGTATTTATTTTCAATTATGTAGTACGCCAGAGAACCAAGAATAGCCAAAATAACTAAATAAGGACTAACTGAGATCAAAATCAAGCCCGATACGATTAATCCTGTTACATTCTTTATAAGATCTGAACTGTAACCAATGACGTTCGTAATTGAGCCTACTCCCCACTTACTCGCCCGCTCAAGATTAGTTTGAAAAGTTGTACCTTCAATCGTTCCAATATCAAGAGATGAAAATGAGTCTATCTGAGTAAGTACGTTATGAGTATTCATCCTAGTTCTAAATTTACTAAGCACTGTTGATTGAATATTGTTAAAAAAAGCAGGTATAAGAAAAGAAAAGGCCAATATTACTGATTGAATAATAAGGTTGTTGGAAATACCTGTCCCCGAACGTTGAATTGCGATAATCTCATTAACAATTTTTGAGAATGAAGTAATCTGGAGATACCCAACAATAGCAACCACTACAACAAGACCTAGGTTAATACTTAGTAACTTAGGTTCCTTTTTAAAACCATAAGAAAGGGCACGCCGAGCAGTCTTTAACATTACCCCAAAACTATCCTTTTCTATATTTTTTTCATCCATCAGACTATTTTGCCATAAAACCCTTGAAAACAAAAGCTTTTATTTTTATTTACTATTGTGGTTTTCGAAAAGTCGTGCTATACTACACCTATAAACGAGTAAAAAAGTCCGCCGGTATGGCGGACTTTTTCTTTTACTTAAATTAACTAGTTAACCCTACTGCCTCGTAAACTCTCTGTAATTTATTCATCGCGATTTCGTTGGCTTTGATAGCACCGTGTAATAGGATCTCTTCTACAAGTTTTGGATCGTCTTCAAATTTCTTTCTTCTCTCTCTCATAGGAGTCACAAAATCAATAATATCTTTAACTAGCATCTTCTTGGCATCACCGTAGCCTAAGCCTTTTGTATATTGCGCCCGAAGCTCTGCTGAAGAATTAAATAATTTATGGATTTGATAAAGCACTAGGTCGTCGGGATTTTTCTCATCATCTTTGCCTTGAGAATCAGTCACGATACTCATCACAGCTTTTTCTATTTCCTTATCTGTTCCAAAAAGTGGAATAGT
>CAYJDV010000011.1:0-14911 GCA_964369095.1 uncultured Candidatus Saccharibacteria bacterium
CCAACTTCACGAGCGATGACGTGAGCAAGGGAAGTCTTACCAAGACCGGCTGGACCATAAAAAAGTACGTGTTCAGGGTTGTGGCCACGCGCTTTTGCTGCCCCAATGAGAACTGAAAGGTTTTTTTTGATGTGATTTTGGCCAATATATTCATCAAAAGATTGTGGACGCAAAACATTGTCCGAAAATTGTTCGTCAGGGGATGAAAATGATGGATTGGGGGTGGTGCTTGACATATTTTTGTATTGTGCTATGATGTTTCTAGATAAGACTCGTGTAAGTATTTTACATCAAGAAGACATAAATCTCTAAGCAGTCAGCTCCGGTTCTAAGTGTAGGCGCAGGACGTTTTGGTTCCGACTGGAGCTATCCTACAATCATGCTTTACGTATAAGGCCTCGTCCTTATACGGACTGTTTAGAGATTTATGTTTTTTTGTTTCTAGAAATTTTCTAGAGCAAACTATTCCTCAATAAAAAAATACATAGTAATAAATTATCACGCATAAAACTCTGGTGAGTTTTTGCTCTGCTCGCGCCAGTCGCGCTGTGCAAGGAAAATTTATTACTATGTATTTTTTTATTTATTTTTAAAAGCGAGCTGGGTACTAGTCTTATTGGTGTGTTTCGAAGCTGACTGAGCTGAGAATCAAGGAATTTTTCACCAGAAAAAACCTGACAGCAATAAGACTAGTACTCGGCGAGCGAAAACTAATCTTCAATTAGGTCCACCACAGACTCCACCTCCGCAAAATCAGTTAAGCCTTGAAGAATCTTGATAAGGCCATCTTCTTTCATATCAAGTATTCCTTGAGCTTCAGAAATCTTTTTGATGTCACGCTCACTTGGACTCTCTGTGATTATTTTTTCAATAGCTTCATCAGTTTTAATACATTCGAAAATACCGATACGTCCTTTGTATCCAGTGTTGTTGCAGATAGGGCACCCCTTGGCAGCCCAAAGCTTTTCTACATTTCTATTTACTCCAAAACTTTCCATTGGTTTCTTCTCTTCAATAGCTTGATCCCAGATACGTTCTATATGAGCTTTTTCTTCTGGTGTTACTGGTCTCTCTTCTTTACATTCTTTACAGAGAGTTCGCACGAGACGCTGAGCGATAGAGAGAGTCAAAGCAGAGACCAAAATCTTTGGATTAACATCTAGGTCAATCAAGCGAGGGATAACACCTTGGGCATTGTTGGTGTGGAGAGTAGAAAAAACCATGTGACCAGTAAGAGCAGACTCCACAGCGATCTTGGCAGTTTCTGGATCTCGGATCTCACCGACCATGATGACATCAGGGTCTTGTCGAAGCGCTGATCGTAGTCCTTCTAGGAAGGTGTAACCTTTCTTGTGGTCGGTTTGTGTTTGAGTGATACCCGGTAAGTGGTATTCGATAGGGTCTTCGATAGTGATGATTTTCTTTTCTGGAGAATAAATTTGTTGAAGGAAAGAGTAGAGAGTTGTAGTTTTACCAGACCCTGTCGGACCAGTCAGAAGGATCATGCCGTTTGGTTTTACTATTTGATCCATGAACAATTCATAAAGGGGAGCTGAGATACCCATTTCATTTAGTTTCACTCTGATACTTTTAGGATTCAAAATACGAAGAACGATAGATTCGCCGTAGGCGCCGGGGATCATAGATGTACGGAAACTGATTTCCAATTCTTTCTCGGTACCGCTCTCTGGTAGGAAAGCACTAAAGCGTCCGTCTTGAGGATTGCTAGCAATAGTGAGCTTTAAACCTGAGAGAAGTTTGATACGAGTATTGATTTGTTTGTATGTTGCGAAATCAAAATGAGTGATGATACGGAGTACTCCATCGAGACGAAAACGAAGTTCGACTTTGTCTTCCATTGGTTCGACGTGTACATCGGAAGCATTGATACCGATGCCGGCACCAAGGATAACTTCGAGAATTCTAGAGATGTGTTGCTTTGCATCTTTCTCATTTACTGCTTTTTCTATTTCCAAGATTGCATCTTGAGTAGTTTTGATTTTACTAGCTAGGTCTTTCAAAACATCTGGAGAAATATCCAAGCCCCCACGACGAGAAGTAGTAGCGAAAGAAAGATCTTGGTATCGTCCCCAAACTTTTTCAATACTTTTGTGTGAAGCCATGACGAAAGTCACACTAAAGCCACTGCCTTCGAGTATTCGTTTTGCTTCAAGAGCTCCGTCTGCGGTAGGAGATAGCACTGCCAACATCACTTTCTTGCCGATAAGTTTGTACGGACCAACACCAAGTTCACGAGCCTGTTTTTCTGTTAACAATCTAATAGCATCGTTATCAATCGCTTGAGAAGAGAGGTCTATATAGTCGGTGCTGTATTTGTCCTGTGCCAGCATTGCCACAAGTGACTCTTCTTCATCATTTCTTAGTTCGTGCAAACGCTTTTGCTGTTCTTCTTCATCAAAGTGGACCATTGTGTTTATAGTATACCTCACTTCGCCATAGAATCTATGTGTGACAAGCCCAAAATGTAACTTTTGACCACCTGGTTCGGTATTAAAAGGAGAGAGATAGTCCTCATTGACAAAAGCATCAGTCTGTGCTACTGTATAGACAAATTCACTTTCATAAAATTTTTAACTTTTAAAATAAAAACAATGAAAAAAATCAGAGTTCTTTTAATCATGGCGACTTTAATGTTCGCCTACAATGCGGAAGCGCAAAAAGCAGGCATATTGCAAATTGACCACTACGGAATCTTCACTGGTGCGCAGTGGGAAAGTTTCTTAAACAGAGAAAACGCTGCGGAATTTGAAAAATATTCAAACGTAAAACTTTTTGAGTATTTGGATAAATTCGTAACTCCTTATGTGAAGACTGAGCTGAAAGAAACATCAATTGCTTCGGCTATGGATAATTCCACAAAGGAACAATTTCCAGCCGGTGCTGAGGTTCAGACCATGAATGCTGCAGGAGAATGGAAAAAAAGAACAGTGCGTCCGGGAGAGAGTGGATTTTTCCACCATCCTACTGGTACATATTGGCTTTCTTTTTCATGCGGAAATTTAATGTTCTTCGGACCTGGGCCCTTACCTAAAAATAAAGGTACTGAAAAAGTTGATCCGGCTCTTATGGTTAAGTACAACCCTCCTGGTTCAGGTAGCACCAACAATAACACCATTAATGTAAATCCTCCGGGAAATAATAATGGTAGTGAATTAACATGGAATGTTGGCTACGGTGTTTACAGTATGGGTCGCAATGATCGTCAAAACGATTTTATCGTTGATGCATCATTGTACAAAATGATCCAGGATGCCAAACAGTGTTGCGGTGGCGGTGCTACTGCTCCTGTTCAGCAGATCTCTTATGCTACACCTTCAATGGTTATGCAGGCAGCTCCGGCTTCTCAACAACCTAATTATTCTCAGAATAATCAGGTCAACGGCCGTCTTGCTGTAGATGTTACACAAAGAGCACGTGCTGTTGATTGGGCTGCTGCTACTGGTCAGGTTATGCAAGGAGTAGGTGCCATTAAAATGGCATTCTTCCCCGAACCAGTAGACGTCAAAATCAGAGGAGGTAACGCTTCTGCTGTTTATGGAACCAGTTGGACTCCAACCGTTTATGGTACAGGGTTTCAGGGAAGTAATCAGCTTAATGCGTTGATTCCGAATACTACAACCAGTAATAGTCCTTATGGTAATACATGGGGAAATGCTGGTACAGGTCTTGGATTGATGCCCATAGGGAATTAGGGCTTTCGTATTAAAAAAATTCAAGGAACGATATGAAAATATCGTTCCTTCTATTCTTTAGGGTCTTATCTTCGAATAGGGCTCTGTAGAGTGGTATTGACAAATGTGTCATAATGTGATAATATACCATTAGTCGAAATTAGAAAGAGATATGAGAAAAAATTATATGAAAAAATTTATTTACACAAGTCTTGCTGCTATCTTTGGATTGGCACTTTTTGCTACTTCAGCGAATGCACAAGCGGTTTTCAATAGTCCGGGGCAAATGCCAACAGTGACTATTTCAAACTCAACCCGAACAGTTTGTAACTACGGACCTATTATTCCTGGTTGTTGGCTTAGTTCAACAACAGCACAGGCAGGCGACGTTGTTGCTGTTCAAGTTTATTATAAAAATACTAGTAATACTGCAGCTCAGGGTACAACCCTCTCTGTTCAACCAGCTTCAACTGGTTCTACAACTTCAGTAACTTTTACAGGAGGCGTGGCGTCACTTTCAGGTCCACGATCTGTGGGTTCTGCATCATTGTCTATCTCTAGTTCACAGTCTGTGCGATATATCCCTGGCCAAGCCAAGTGGTATCCAAGTGCAACTAGTGGTACTCGATCAGTAGATGATAGTGCACTCTTTGGAAATAGTGGTTTCAATATTGGAACCGTTAATCCAGGTGAACAAGGCGTTCTCGTTGCCTTCTTTCAAGTTTCTAATAACACTACTACTTCATACCAATGTAACGACAACATTGATAACGATGCTGATGGTCTTGTGGACTATCCAGCAGATCCAGGCTGTACTTCTTCAACAGATAATGATGAATACAATACTGTTCTAGTACCAGCAGAGTGTATCGTTGATAGCTTTTACGCTTCTCCTACAACTGTTTCTTCAGGAGCAAATACTACGCTTACATGGAGAACTAGAGATTGTGATTCATTGACTATTGATGGTATCGCATACCAACTAAATGGAGCAAGTCCTTTCGGGCCTCTATATAGTGGACGAACATATGAACTTCGTGCAGTTCGTGGATCTTCTATTCAAACACGACAAGCATATGTAGCAGTTACACAAGTTAACAATACTTACGCATGTAATGATAACCAAGATAACGATAGTGATGGTCGCGTAGACTACCCAAACGATCCTGGTTGTTATGGTCCTACTGATAATGATGAATACAACACAGTAGTTATAAATACTGTTTACCAGTGTAATGACAATATGGACAATGATGGTGATGGTCGTATCGACTACCCAAATGATCCAGGATGTTCTTCTTACACAGATGAGAGTGAATATAACCAAGTTGTTATTAATAACACTCAACCACAAGCGATCACTACTGTTGCTTCTGCTATAACTCAAAACAGTGCACGTCTCAATGGTATCGCTTTCCCAAATTCTACTTACAGTACTACTGCATGGTTTGAATGGGGAACAAGTGGCTCACTTGGCTCACGCACAAATGCTCAATCAGTAAACACAAACTCTAGTACTTACTACAGTTCACCTATTTCAGGACTTGTCTCAGGTGGTGTGTACTTCTATCGAGCAGTTGTTCAAAATCAAAATGGCACCGTTTATGGTGATATCGTTAGATTTCAAACCACACAAGTTTCAGTAGTTACTCCTCCAAGAGTTATTACTCAAATCGTTCGAGTTCCAACAACTTCTGTTGTAACAGCGAACAGTGCGCCGTCACTTCTTGAACTACGTGTTGAAAATGTTTACGACCGAATGTGTATTGGTGGAGATATGGATTACACCGTAACTTACCGCAACATCAGTGGTCAAACACTTCAAAACGCAGTGCTTCGAATCACTCATCCAAAAGAATTAACTTTCATCAACAGTTCACGAGGAAACTACGAAGTTGTTGATCGAACAGTTACTATTTCTCTAGGTGATATTCCAGCGGGAGCACAAGGAAATGTTCAGGTTCGCGCAAGAGTTAACTCTGAAGCGATTATGGGCAACCTTGCGGTAACTACTGCAACAGTTGTTTATACAAACACTATTACTCGTGCTCAAGAAGATGCAATCGCATATTCATTGATCACAGTATCTAATGATTGTCCAAACGTTCTCGGTGCATCAGCCTTTGGTATTGGATCATTCTTCCCAACAACACTAGTTGGATGGTTGCTCCTTATCCTTGTGATTCTTGCACTGATCGTAATCACTCGTCAGATCTATAAAAAGAAAGAACAGTAATAAAAAACTGTTCCAAAAAGACAACAAAAGCCCAGCTCACAAAGCTGGGCTTTTGTGTTAAAATCTTGGATATGAAGAGAGCATACCCAAGAGAAGAATTAGCATCTGTAGCCAAAGAGGTACTTTCTTTGCTTCATGTGGATAATGACAAGGCGACAATTATTGCTCTTTATGGCGAGCTCGGAGCTGGAAAAACTACCCTTGTCCAAGCCATAGCCACTGAACTAGGTGTTGAGGAGCTGGTGACTAGCCCGACATTTGTTATCGCAAAATGGTACAAGACCAATACAGGAGATTTTTATACCCTTGTCCATATCGATGCCTATAGAGTGGAGTCAGAAGAAGAACTCAAACCACTTGGCTTTATAGAACTTTTGAAACAACCAAGAGCTTTAGTTATCATTGAGTGGCCAGAAAAGATGCCAACAACTCTATCAACTCTAAATGTTCAAATGTTCACACTTCACCATGAAGGGGAGATACGGATCATAGAAGGACCACTGCCCTATGAAGGAAATAAATAAAAAAACTCCGAAGAAGTCTACAGAAAAAGTTACCAAGAAAACTTTTGTTATATTGGACGCACATGCACTTATTCATCGGGCATACCATGCTCTACCTGCATTTACTAACAGTGCCGGCGAACCAACTGGCGCTCTCTACGGTGTCACTACCATGACACTTAAAATCATTGAGACTTTTAACCCCGACTATCTCGTGGCGGCTTTTGATTTGCCGAAACCAACATTTAGGCACCAAGTTTATGGTGCTTATAAGGCCGGGAGAGTAAAGGCCGAGGATGCACTAGTAGCACAGTTACAAAGCGCTCGTAAACTATTTGAAGCTTTTGGGATACCAGTTCTCGATGCTGAAGGATTTGAAGCTGATGATGTCATAGGGACCTTGGTGGAGCAGTATAAAGAGACTCCCGGTCTAAATATAATAATAGCTTCTGGTGATATGGATACAATGCAGTTGATAGAAGGCGACAAGATAAAGGTCTTTACTCTAAAAAAAGGATTGAACGATACTATTTTATACAATGAAGAAGCTGTTCATAATCGTTTTGGTTTTAATCCTATTCAGCTTGTTGATTACAAAGGTTTGCGAGGTGATGCTTCGGACAATATCATAGGTGTCCCGGGTATTGGAGAGAAAACAGCCACTACTATACTTCAGGCTTTTGGTTCTTTGGAGAATTTGTACAAAGCTATTGAAACAGATAGACCTTCTGTTGTTAAAGCGGGGGTTTCAGAGCGTATGGTCGGACTTTTGGAAGAGCACAAAGAGGATGCTTTCTTTTCAAAAACATTAGCTATGATCCGCCGTGACGCCCCTGTGAAATATAGTTTCCCGAAAGAGTCATATAAAGATCTCGTTGATACAAAAGGTTTGTTGGAACTTTTCAATCACTATGAATTTCGTAGTTTAGGGCATAGAGTTAAATCTATATTTGGAGTAGTAGAAGATACTTCACAAGTAGAAGAAAATATAGACCCGAAAGCTTTGTATAAAACAGCAGTGGCACTTTGGGTGCTGTACTCAGAAAATACAATAGCTGATTATGAAACTGTTTTACAGAAAACAAGAGCAAACAACCTAGAAGAAGCTTATAAGACTATTGTTGAAGAATTAAAAAAGAGAAATCTTTATGATGTTTTTACTAAAATAGAAGAACCTCTGATACCAATAGTTTCCAGGATGGAAGAACGGGGAATACTAATAGATAAAGAGCATTTCCTTAAAATGAAGACGCAGATCGAAGAGAGACTTAGAGAAATAGAAAAAAGTGTCTTTGATTTGGTTGGTGTCACTATAAATTTAAATTCACCTAAGCAACTCTCTGGGTTACTTTTTGATACATTAGGTCTTAAAACAAAAGGTAAACGCAAAGAAAGTGGGGCTTTCACTACTAACGCTGAGACACTAGAGACTTTGAGAGATGCTCATCCAGTAGTACCTCTTATATTAGAACAAAGGGAGTTACAGAAGATATTGTCTAGTTATGTTGAAAGTCTTTTGGGTCACGTGGCGGAGGATGGACGTATCCATGCCAAGTTTTTTCAAAACGGCACTACAACCGGTAGGTTCTCTTCTGCTGATCCAAACCTGCAAACTATCCCAGCGAGTGGAGAGTGGGGCAAAATGGTTCGTCATGGCTTCTTGGCTAAAGAAGGGTATACATTTATAGGCTGTGACTATTCCCAGATAGAGTTACGCGTTTTGGCGATGCTATCAAGAGATGCAAGGTTAGTGCAATCTTTTGAAGAAGGTAATGATATTCACGCTTCTGTTGCCGCTCTCGTATTTGGTGTTAAAGAAAATGAGGTTACTTCTGATATGCGCCGCGCCGCCAAGGTTATTAACTTCGGTATTATTTATGGTATGGGAGTTCAAGCACTTCAGAAAAATCTTGGAACCACGAAAGAAAAAACACAACAGTTTTATGATGAATATTTTTCAGCTTTTCCAACTATCAAAGCTTATCTTGAAAGTACTAAAGAATACGCCAGGGAACATGGCTACAGTGAAACCGCTTTCGGTCGTCGTCGGTATTTTCCAACCATCAAAGCCAGTGTCCCATTTCTCAGAGCTTTTGCTGAGCGTATGGCATCGAACGCTCCGCTCCAAGGGACTGCCGCTGATATTATAAAACTCGCTATTATCGATGTTGATCGTGCTCTTGCTAATGTCGGGTTACAGGAAGATTGCCGTCTTGTTTTGCAGGTACACGATGAACTTGTTTATGAGGTTAAAAATGAGCTTGTTGAACAAGTAAGGGCGATCATCGTTTCTTCTATGGTCGGAGTTATGAATAATTCACCAATAAAACTAGATATTCCTAGTGTTCCTCTGGCGGTAACGGTTGCTGTCGGAACTAGACTAGACGAGCTTAAGTAAGTGGTATAATAGTTGTATATGGTAGAAAAACCTTCAGTTCACGTAGTTCTGGCACAATCTTATTTGGCCTATTTCGTTCTTTGTCTTTTTGGCCTATTTTTTGATATTTTTTTTCCGGTGACTATCTATATACCTCACTCAACAGTTTTTGCTGTGATTTGTTTTGCGGTTGGTCCACTTTTAATCCTCTGGGCACAGTACACATCTCATCGTTTTGAGATCATAAAGAAAAAAGTTGGAGAGCCCCAGTTTAACAGAGGTCCCTATAGATACCTTCGCAATCCGACACAATTAGGATTGGTTATTTTAGTAGGGGGATATGCACTAGTGAGTCAGGCAGGAACACTTTTTATAGCTACCGGCTTAGCTTATCTTATTTCAAATATTTTTTTCAGAAAACACGAAGCCATCTTGGAATCAAAATACGGAGAACCTTATCAGCTGTACAAGCAAGCTGTTCGTAAAATAATGTAAACATGCTCCAGATTATTATTAGTGCAAACATCGAAGATCGTATTCTAAAAAGAAATAAACTTTTTGGTACCAGTGAAGAGGTAATATTTATAGATGATGTGAATGCAGATATCTCTGTACTTCAAAATTATGCTTTTCCTTCATTGTTTTCAACTTCTGTTCCCGTAGTGCATGGTCGCTATCTGATAGAGCAAAATACAGATCAACTAACCAAAGAACTTCTAAATACCCTGATTACGAGCCCAACTTTTTTTCTTTTGGAAGAAAGGTCTATACCTGCTGTTTTTCTAAAAACCCTTGAAAAATCAGGGGCTATTGTTCATCAAGAAAAAATAACCAAACCAGCAAAAGAACAATCAAATATATTTAGTGTTACAAATGTTATCACCTCATCAAGTAAAAAAGATAAATGGCTGTCTTACCAAAAGGCAATAAATGAACACGCTATTGAGGCCGTCATGGGGATATTGTATTGGAAACTTCGTTCTTTGATTGAAGCTACGCCAAAAAATCAAACATATAAAGATATGTATAGCGCTTTTATGAAAGCCCATAAGAATTCTTGGCAGAAAGGTTTCCCGCTAGAACTTGCTATAGAGAAAACTATTTTGAATCAGTAGTGTCTTTTGAATATTTAAAAGCAAAAACAGATAGAAGTATTCCAGATAGAAGCACAGTAAATGACATCATTGGGATAGTGATATATCCAAATTCGTAGATATAACGTTTGAGACAACTTGGACCAGCACCGCATAGGTCAACACCCGTTGGGATAATATCTATGTAGTTATGAACTAATGCAATTATTAATCCTAGTATAGAAAACAATAACACTTGTTTTTGTAGTAATTTATTTCTTCGAATATCGCCAGTTAGAGAAAGTATTGCTACGCCAAAGATAGCAATACGTTGATACCAACAAAGTAGACAAGGTTCGTAGCCTAGTCCGTATTCAAATATCAAACTTCCCAAGGCTGAACCGATAAATATGGCTGGTAGTATTATGTGTGCATTGCTGTGAATTTTTTTAAGTAGGGGAGACTTTTGTTTCCAGAGAATTACAAATACTACAATGGCAATTTGTAGAGCGACAATACCGACAGCAACAAGGGTTGTGAACATAAAATTAGTTAATTGGGCAGTTTGTTTTTTCTGATAGTGCTTGGATAGTTTGTTCACCTGACAATCTAGATTCGTCGGCAAATATCCAAGTAGGATAACCTTTGATATCTTTATCTGCACAAATAGGGAGCTGGCTCTTACCATCAGCAGTAGAACATTCTATGTAAGGAAGAAGTTTAGCTGATTTTCCAAACATTGCTTTTGTTGCTTGGCAATGTGGACACCAGAAAGCGCCGTAGAATTTGGCTCCCTTATCGTTTAGGCATTGTGCTAGGTTGTCATATTTACCAGGTTTTTGAGCTTGAACAACAAGCAGAGAAACAAATCCTCCAATAACGATTACCCCGATAGTCCATGGAATTATTTTTTTGATCTTCATATGTATTAAAAGTACCGCGTGATGGCATTTTATGCAAGTGCTATAATTATGTACATGAAGTACTTACAAACAGCAGTCATTGGATGTATTGCTGTACTAGCGATTAGTTTGTTGCCTCACATTATAGAAAATAGATTGGCAACATTCTTCGGTATCGTTTTATTTATTTTTGTTTTATGGATTGCTCGTAAAGTAGGAGAGCATTTTCATTATGGACATACCCACGAAGGTGATAGCGAGTTGGACAATTCTATCGGCGCCACATTGGTAATGGTAAATATATTTCATCCGCTTATCGATGGTTTTGCTCTTTATGGAACATATGCCAGTGGTAACAAATATTTATTTGCTTCAGTATTTGTAGGGGTTATCGTACATGAAATATTTCGCCAGTCCGCTTTGGTTTTAGTATTTAGAGAATTTGGATTTAAGGCTTGGAAAGTTGTCTTACCAGCATTTGCGGGTATGTCTTTTGGTTGGCTTTTAGGTGTTGTTGGGGGAGTTCTCCCATCGGCAATCGAGCCTTATATTGATGTTCTGACTTTTGGAGCTTATGTATTTATTGTGGCTGAGCACCTATTCGCCCATAAGGAAATATTGAAAAATAAAAAAGAATTACTAATGTTGTTTTTTGGAATACTAGTATCTTTAATTTTTATTTTATTTTTTAAACCACACTAAGTATTTTTATAAACTGCAGTCATCTCCTGAACATATTTGTAGTCCGGCATAAGAGGCTCTTACGGGGTCATAGAATTTGTCATTTGTAGCAATGGTCCCTTCGTATGCACAAATCAATGTCAATTTGTAGCCATTACCATCTGTAGATCGATAAAGAAAAGATCTGTGCCAAGTATTATTACAAGCCGGTAATGAAGAATATCCAGAATCTTGAAGAGGATCCGTCGGTATTTTGGCGATAAATCCTGACGCCACCAGTCCAGGTATCCAATCTCCTCCGTTGTTGCTCACTCCATTTTCTCCAGATGGATAAGATGTGTACCATGATGCTCCTGTTATAGGGTAGTGTGCATTATTATTGAAATATATTTCTAGCGCGGTTTTAATTTGCTCCAATGATTGTTTACGGAAATTATCTCGTCCTTTGGCTCTGGCATTGTTTAAGCTAGTTATTATAACCGCTGCTAAAATACCAATAATAGCAACAACTATCAGGAGTTCTATTAAAGTAAAACCTTTTTTCATTATGTGTATATTATAACAACTTATACATCAATTACTACGTTTGTGCGCTTAGCAGGATTCGAACCTGCGACCGTCTCCTTAAGAGGGAGCTGCTCTACCAGCTGAGCTATAAGCGCATATTATTTAATTAACAATTTAGCTCTTCGGACTTGTTGCCAACGGAACCGCTACAGCTGAGCTATAAGCGCATTGCAAAAGTGCAAAAAAACTATACCATGAGCGATATATGCAAGCAATCCCATATGAAAATACAGAACGGGATACTCAGATTGTGAATACTCCAGTGGGTGGTGTATTTCATACGGGACACGTACTTGTCCTTCATGACATTCGGAGTGCCCAAAATGTGGGGTCACTCTTTCGTACTTCTGATGCTGTTGGTATCTCTAAGATTTACCTTAGTTCTATTACCCCAACCCCGATTGATCGATTTGGCCGAGCTCGTAGTGATATAGCCAAAACAGCACTTGGAGCCGAAAAAAGTATGCCTTGGGAGAATTATGAGGATATATTCTCACTAATAGATAGTTTAAAGAAAGGTGGATATAAGATCATAGCTATCGAGCAATCAGAAAAATCTATTGATTATAAACAAATAAAAATAGAAGGACCGACTGCTTTTATTTTAGGAAATGAAGTAGAGGGGTTAACAAAAGAAACCTTAGAAAATGTGGATACTGTTGCAGAAATACCAATGGCGGGGGACAAGGAATCACTCAACGTTTCTGTTGCTGGAGGTATCGCTCTTTTTAGAATTTTGGATAAATAAATTATCTCAAGTTTACTTCTTCTATTTTATAAGGACGCCCGCCTTCAATAGGTGCTGGTTGTTCTAGTAGTTGCCTAGTTCGGTTTTCGTAACGAGTTGGTCCGCCAGTGATCAGCCACAGCAGCCAAAGTCCAACGAATGCATATATAAACCATTTAAATTCTCCCATATCTTTATTATATATTAAATATTATTTTTGGTGCTTATTGCAAAAATGTGCACTTCGAGCTCCGACCATTATTCTCTCTATCTTGCCACCACAACCTTTCTTTTTACACTTGGTACCAGTGAGTCTATAGGCATTATGATCGTTTTGAAACTTTCCACGCTTTCCGTCTATATCTCGATAGTCACTCATAGAGTCTCCACCGAAGTCTATTCCTCTTTGCAGGACATTTTTCATAGCAGTAAACATCAAAGCAAACTCTTTGTTCGCTACATCTTTGACTAATCGAAGTGGGTGTACCCCTGATTCCCAAAGAAGCTCGTCTCCATATATGTTACCAACCCCTGCTACAATTTTTGGGTCAAGAAGGACTTGTTTTATGTAAGTATTTGGTCTTTTAGAAAGTCTTTCTTTGAATTCTTCAAGATTGAATGATTTATCTAGTGGTTCCGGTCCGTGGTGCTTGAGATGAACAGACTCAAAAAGATCTGAAGTTTTTATAAGTGTTACTTTTGCAAACTTTCGGACATCAGAAAGAACGAGGTGTTTATCATTACCTAGGGCAAATACAACATGGATAAATCTGTTGTAGGGATCCTTGAGAGCTTCATTTTTTTCAGTAACGTGTGGAAACCATTTGTTTTGTTTTTTATCAAAGTCGTATTTTCCGTACATCATGTGCCCGGTCATTTTCATATGAACAAGTATTGTGTGGTCGTTGTTTAAATGAATAAGTATATTTTTGGCACGACGCTCCGCTTTCAATATCTTTGCACCAACCACTATCTTTTTGAAAGATTTATAAAACTTCTCTTCCTTGAGAGTTCCGATAAATTGTTTAATAGGAGAGATAATAGCCAGATCAGTCCAGACATCAATGATGGTCTGACCTTTGGCTCGGCGATTGATACCGTCGACAGTTGTTTGGACTTCAGGCAGTTCTGGCATATGTTGTATTTTGTCTATTTTTTGATATTATGCAAGAGAACAGTATTAATTTTTAATTAAACCAATTAAATTTTAAAAAAATGGCAACAAAGAAAAAGGCCGCAAAAAAAGCTGTTCCTAAAAAAGTAAGGAGAAAGTAATGCGCGACGCAAAGACCTTGCATTAATAAGGTCCTTTATTTTCAGCCTCAAAAGCTTTGTGAAACCCTGTTTATAAAACAGGGTTTCATTATTTCTGGATTCTTTTTAAGGCTTCAGTGATTTGTTTTTCGATAGGAATAGTTGCATCGATTTCTCCGACCACATTTCGTATTTGGGAGTCTTTATAACCGAGAGACATAAGTGCTTCAACTAGGTCTGTACTTGCTCGAGTGTCGGAGATAGAGAAGTTATCTACTTTGTCTTTCAAATCGATCACGACCTTCTCAGAGGTTTTCTTGCCGATACCAGGAACGAGGGCAATAGCTTTGGCATCTCCTGTTTTAATAATTCGAACTAGGTCGGGGAGAGTATATAGAGTCAACATTTGAAGAGCTGTGCGCGGACCGACACCACTGACACTGATCAATATTTTGAACAGATCTTTTTCTTCAGGAGTTTGAAATCCATATAATTCATGAGCATCATCTTTGATGACTTGGTGTGTATAGAGCGTCACTATTTCTCCTGGACTCAAAACACAAGGAGGAACAGACACGGCATATCCTAGTCCTCCGACATCTATAATGAGTTCTTTGTCTTTTTGCTCTAGGAGTATCCCAGAAATACGGGCGATCATATCTGTATAATAGCAGGTAGTACCCTGCTCTAAAAGGACTATTGCGAAAACGAGGCTTTCCTGGTATAGTCTCCCCACATATGCCAATCACCAGAAATGCGAAAAAAGCCCTCCGATCTTCACTTAAAAAGAAGGCGGTAAATGACCGTACAAAGAAAAACCTTAAAGAAACCACAAAAGCAGTTCAAAAGCTTGTAGTAGCTAAGAAATGGAAAGAAGCTAATGCTGCTGTTCCTATGGG
>CAYJDV010000012.1:0-14879 GCA_964369095.1 uncultured Candidatus Saccharibacteria bacterium
GTCCAGCCGGTCTTGGTAAGACTTCCCTTGCTCACGTCATCGCTCGTGAAGTTGGAGCGAATATTAAAATCACTTCTGGTCCGTCTATTGAACGTGTTGGAGACCTTGCAGCCATCCTTACCAACCTTCAACCTGGAGACATGCTCTTTATCGATGAGATACATCGCTTGAATAAAACAATTGAGGAAGTCCTCTACCCTGTTATGGAGACCGGTAAGCTCGATATCATGATCGGCAAGGGACCATCGGCACGGACCGTGCAACTAGACCTACCGCCATTTACTCTTCTTGGTGCCACTACACGTTTTGGAATGCTTAGTGCACCGCTACGCTCACGTTTCTCTGGTGGATCCTTTAGACTTGAATTTTACACACCTGAAGAGATCGGATCTATCATCAAACGTTCGGCAAATATTTTAAGCATCGAACTTCCTGATCATGCTACAAAAAGCATCGCACAAAAAAGTCGCCAAACACCTCGCATTGCCAACTACCTATTACGTCGTGTGCGCGACTACGCACAAATGCATGGAGAAGATATATCTGAAGATGCAGTTTCTAAGGCCTTTGACATGCTTGGACTCGATGAGCACGGCCTCGGTACACAAGACATACTATTTTTGAAAACTTTGTCAGAAAAATTTGGTGGTGGACCTGTCGGAGT
This sequence comes from uncultured Candidatus Saccharibacteria bacterium, assembly GCA_964369095.1. Classification (GTDB taxonomy): domain Bacteria; phylum Patescibacteriota; class Minisyncoccia; order Phycocordibacterales; family UBA9973; genus UBA4124. Next base: position 665 of record CAYJDV010000012.1, read on the forward strand.
TAAAAACATTGCCACCGCTATGGGCGAAGATGACGGAACTATAGAAGATGTAGTGGAACCGTACCTTATCCAGCTCGGCTTTATCGAACGCACCCCCCGCGGAAGAGTTCTCACTGAATCAGGAAAAGAGTATTTGAAAGGATAATGAACATAAACGAACAAAAAATTATCGCTATTGATCCAGGGTACGACCGTTGTGGAATTGCTATTATGTCTGAGACTGTCGGCAAGCCAACTGTTATATTTTCTGACTGCATAACCAGCAACAAAACTGATGATCACTATGTGCGACTAACAGAAATATTTAAACAACTAGAATCGCTGATTAAAGAATACAAGCCGACACATCTAGCGATAGAGACACTCTTCTTCTCAGTGAATAAAAAGACTGCTATCAAGGTTGCAGAGGCCCGTGGAGCCATCCTTACTCTTGCAGGACTGTGCGAACTATCTCTTGTCGAACTATCTCCTCAAGCAATCAAGATAGCGATGACAGGATCTGGAAATGCCAAGAAAGAACAGGTTCAAAAGATGGTTTCTCTCACTGTAGTGTTGCCAAAAGGAGCCAAGCTAGACGACGAAATAGATGCCATCGCTCTGGGTGTCGCCGCTTTGCAAACAATCAAGCTAGAGAATTTTAAAAAGGGGCTTGCAAAGTAAAAGGTATTTTGATACAACTTAGTGCATTAGTAATTTAGTAAAAATATTCGTACGATATGGATTTTGAAGAAAACACAGAAGTAAGCGAAAAAGAAATAGACGATCTTGGTATCAAGAAAAAAGATGATGCACTTATTGACGACCTAGACGCGGACACGGCAGTCGATACAGACTTGCTCCCAGAAGAAGACGAGGAGAAATCAGTGGACGAAGGACTCTTTGGTGATGATAAAGAACTAGAGAACTACATGTTAACTGGTGACTACGAAGAAACTTACTAAAACAATAATAAAACCACCCAATTGGGTGGTTTTATTTATTTATCTGCCAAAATTTATCTAGGTTTTGAATTGTGATTTCTTCTTTCATTCTTTTTTGAAAATACTCTTTTTGAATATCATTTAGTTCAAACTTAAACGAGTACCTTTGAAGCCATTTTTGTTGTTTGATATCAGAAATAATCCTATTTTTATCAGTTACAATCTCATTGAAATCAAAAAGTGCAATGTCTTCATTTTCGTAAAGCCCGTTATTTATAGTAAAGTTGAATATTTTATCTGCAAAACCATATCCCCAAAAATACTTTATTTGTTTTATATATTTTTCTATAATTTCTTCAATCTTTTTATTATCATCAAGGAATTTATTTACTGGATAACATTTATCTTGTATATAACCATCAACGGTAATAAAATTTGGATTGGCAATATTTCTAAAATTAAAATCTGTTTGTTTAAGATTATTAATAATTTTAACTGATTGATTATTTAGATTATCTAAATCACGAATAGTCACGCCTAGCTTAAAAACTAATCTAGGATCTCCTTTTAAAATCTTAAACGCTCTTGATAATAATTTCTTTTTCTTTTTTAAAACTTTTTGATGATCATATTCGTAAACATCAAAAGTCCAACCTGAGCCAATCTTTTTCATATTATTCTCCTTTTTCAAAGTCTAGTGAACAAGAATTCATACAAAGATGCTTTCCTGTTTTAGTGTCGTCATCAAAGATGTGACCTAGGTGTGCTCCGCAGTTTTTACATACCGCCTCTACTCGATGCATACCAAGGGTTGTATCTTCTTTGTATTCAACGGTTCCAGGTAAAGCCTGATCAAAGGCAGGCCAACCTCGAAGCCCTATAGGGCCTTCGTTAGAGTCTAGTTTTGTATCTGAACTAAATAAAGGTACTCCACAAACCTTGCAGTTATAAGTTCCCTTTTCTTTGTGATCCCAGTACTCATTTTGAAATGGAGTTTCAGTGCCACCATGTTGAGTAACTTTTATTTCTTCCTCACTGAGAGTTTTTAATTTTTCTTCTTTATTCATAATATAAGTATATACTACTTGACTAAAATGTATATAAGTGCTATAATTATGAAAATATAAAAATTGTTAACACTACAGATTATCTCAGCTCTTTTACTTCTTCTTAATAAATACTACTTGCGTAAGAACAATTCTATCGGATGGATATATGGAATCTTTGGTGCAACAATTGTAAATATTTATTTTTATTTGCAGATGGTTTTAGAAAATAAATCAAGCCTGTGGATACTAATAATATTTGATTTCGCACTTATTATTTTGATGGTGTATGGATATCTAGTTGCTAAAACTAATTCATACAAGAACCTTCAAGCATTTTTTAAAAGGTTCGGTCTCCTATTTAAAATAGTTGTTGTTATTTTATCAATTAGTGTCTCTGCTTTTTTGTTTGTTCAATCAAGTAGGTCTGCTTTAATTTTTAGCCAGTTTGTTTTTGCGTCGACTGCGTTGTTCGGTACATTATTACTGGCTTTTGGTAAAAGAAAGACAAATATTATTGGGTGGTTTCTTTATTTTATTAGCCATACTCTGTGTATTGACCTAATGATAAAGATAGACTCTTATGTTATTGCAGTATTCCAAGTACTCTCGGCTTTGATAGCAATAGATTCAATGTACCGGGAATATAAGAAGAAGTAATTAACACCAGCTCACACTGGTGTTTTTTTTATTACTTATTTCTTAGCCTGTCTTTTCAACTCACACTTCTCACAACCGCAACCTTTTGGTTTGATATGCTCATCCCAGTATTCTTTTCCATAATCGTAATTAAGCTCTTCCCCTACTTGGATGTTACGCTTAGCATAGATAAATACTCTTCCTCGGATAACATCAGCTTCACAGTTTGGTCGACATGAGTGGTTCACATAGCGAGCGATGTTTGTTCGTGCTGTACCGTCGATATGACGATCTTTTGAAGTTTGAAACAAATACCTACCTCCACGGATGTTGGCTTCGGCATCGTTGATAACATCTCCGACATACTCGATGATGCAGTCACCTTTTTTCATTGGCACTTTAGCAAAAAGTCCTAAACCATTAACACCTTTTTTAGTTGCAAGATCTTCTGGATATTTATAAATCGGTACATTCTTCGCTGCTGCTTTTTTCTTTACTACCTTCTTTTCTGATTTTTTAGTCTTTGTTTTCTTTGTGGGCACAGTACTTTTTCTTAAAAATAATAGAGTAATTATATCACAGCACTACATCTTCCATTTGGCATAAATACCGGTAGTTAAGACTCTTTGTGTGTTTTTTTCTTCTACTCCTACATCACCATAACTAACCTTACCTTCTTTATCTTTTAAAGCTTCTGCTAAAACTTCCCCAAATGTCCGAGCGCTGTATCCTGAAGCATAACCGTTTAATATGACCAACTTAGCTTCTGTGCTTAATAGCTCAGGGATTAAAGACATAAGCTCTCCTAGAGACTCTTCTATCTTCCAAACTTCTCCCTTAGGGCCACGACCAAAAGCTGGTGGATCCATAACGATCACTTCAAATTGTTCCTCTCTTTGAATAAGACGTTTTACATATTTAAGAGTGTCTTCACAAACAGTACGAACTGAGGTATCAGAAAGGCCTGAGAGCTTCATATTTTCTTTAACAGTGGCAATGGTCGTCTTTGAAGCATCTATATGGGTCACAGCCATACCTGAGAGAGCCCCGGCGACACTAGCGGCACCTGTGTAACCAAAAAGGTTGAGCATGCGAGCTGTTGGGTTTTTCTTACCGATAGACATGATTTCATCCCATTGATGAGAGTGCTCTGGGAAGACACCAACATGCTTAAAACCTTTACATGAAAGTTCTAGAGAGATCCCTTTATAAGAAATGTTCCACGTCTCAGCGATTCCTTTATCGAGTTTCCACCGTTCCCCCTTTTGAGCCCAGAGAAATTGTGCCTGTGCACCAAGCCATAACTTTGTATCTATTTTAGACCAAAGAACTTGAGGGTCTGGTCGGTCTGTGATGACATTACCAAAGCGCTCTAGTTTTCTACGTTCCCCACTGTCGAGCAGTTCATAGTCATCCCAACCTTTTATTACGATATCTTCTCTTTTCATGTTTTATTTTTTATTAAAAATCTGATCTAGTGCAGAACTAAGTGTTGAATAAGAAAAGATGAAACCCTTATCCATCAAACGCTTCGGAGCTACTTGTTGGTTTTTTGTTATTTCATCAAAGAATTCTCCAAAAAGTTTTTTAGCTATAAACTTAGGAATACTGCCGATAACTTTTCTTTTTAGGACAAATCCGAGTGTTTTCATAAAGTCGCTATGCTTTACCTCCTCTGGAGCACTAGCATTAAACACACCTTGAACTGTTTTGGTTTCAAGTGCAAACAAATAAGTGTTCACAATATCATCTTCGTGTATCCAAGACATCCAAAAATCCTGACTTTTAAGTTTTGTAAGAAAACCAAATTTAGCTGTTTTTACAAGCTGTGAAAGCATGCCACCGTGACCCAAAACTGGAGCGGTTCGAACACAAACAACACGGATACCGTACTCTGTTGCTTCTCTGGCTACCATTTCCCAGTGACCAACAACTTCTGCCAGAAAACCAGATCCTTGTGGAGATTGCTCATCGGCAACAGTGTCTTTGGTATCTCCATAAAAACCAATAGCTGAAGCGCAGATGAAACAAGAAGGTTTATTCTTAGAAGACTTAATACCTTCTATGATATGTCGAGTACTTTCAATGCGACTATTTTCTATCTCTTCTTTTAAAGCGGGTGTCCATTTTCCAAAAATAGATTTTCCGGCGAGGTTGATGATGGCATCAACTTTCTCTAAAACTCCATATGGTAGAGGGCTAGTTGTAATATCGCATTTTATAAAAAAGAGTTGCTCATGTGTGAATTTTGGTGGAACAATATCAACAACAACCACGGTATTACCTAAAGAAACAAGCTTTTTGCTGAGCTGTGTTCCGATAAAACCACTTCCCCCAGTAATCACAATATTCATATATATTAGTCTAGCACGGCCACTGCTTATAGTGCTGATAAGACAATGTTTTCAGGCTTTCGTCACGAAATCTTGCAAATAAGAGAAGATGAGGATAGTATCCGTTTTATGGAAGTCGCCGAAAAAACATTTCTATATGTACTCAACGTCATACTATTTGTAGTATTGTCTATTTTCTTTATTCCTTCTTTTTTTATCGTAACCTACTTACAACCAGTCTGGGCAAAAATGCTTGGTGACCTTTTTAAGCTTTAGATTATTTTTATAAATCGATTCTTACCTATTTTATAAGTTCCTTTTTCTGGAGCTTTTTTTACGTCTTCAAGCGTTATAACCTTTTCTGATTCTAAGTGTGTGATAGCCCCCGCTTCAGCAAGTCTGCGTAAATCCGAGTTTGAAGAAACGAGACCACTTTTAATAAGAGTCTGTGCTAAATCGCCTTCAGCAAAAATCTCATTTATCTCATCAGGTATTTCTTTTTTTTGAAATGTTTTTATAAATACATCTTGAGCTCTAGTAGCCAATTTTTCACCATGAACACTCTTAGTTATTTCAAAGGCTAGTTTCATTTTTGAATCCCTTGGATTACCAGAGAGTATCGAACTAATTTCTGATTCTGTAATATCTGTACAAAGCTCAAAACCGATACCCATCATAGAGTCTGCCCAACTCATAACCTTACCGTATATTTCTTCAGGAGTATCACTGAGGGCAATCATATTACCCTCTGTTTTACTCATTTTTTTACCATTAGCATCCGCCAAAAGCTTCATAGTAATAACAAATTTCTCCTTATTTTTTATTTGTTTTAAAAGAGTTCTACCAGCAAGCATGTTGAATAGTTGGTCATTACCCCCGACCTCACCATCGACATTCATTGCCACACTATCGTAGCCCTGCATAAGTGGGTATAAAAATTCATGAATATAAACAGGTTTACCCTCCTCATGTCTTTTCATAAACATGTCTCGTTTTTGCATTTGATCTACTGTCATCTGTGATGCTAAAAACAAAACATCGGCAAATTTCATTTTACCTAACCAGTCATTATTAAATTTTACTAAGGCTTTGTTTTTACCAGAAAACCTGATGAAAGAACCAGCTTGTTTTTTATATAGTTTTAAATTTGTTTTTATTTCCTTTTCATTAAGAAGTTTTCTTACTATGGATTTATCGGTGGGGTCTCCTGCGCGAGCAGTAAAATCTCCAATCAAAAATATGACTTGGTGTCCTAAATCTTGAAACTGCTTAAGTTTTCTTAGTGTTATTGCGTGACCAATATGCAGTGTTGGTGCAGTAGGATCAAAACCACAATACAAAGTAAGTTTTTTCCCTGAATTAAGCTCTTTTTTAAGAAAATCAGTATTTGGGAGTATTTGTTCTACTCCTTTTGTAATAAGTATATCTATCTGTTCGTCTGTATTCATATATAGTGTTATTCTAGCACTTTTGGGGTGGTTTTTTAATCTTTAATTATATATGATACTTCTATGAAGCATTTGTCGAATAAAAAAATAGTTCTTGGTATTTGTGCTGGAATTTTTCTGTTTTTTGGTGGAACCTTAGTTTGGGCCTCCCTTATCAAATTACCAGACCTTTCAAACTTCGAAGCGCGTAAAATAGCCAACTCATCAAAAATACTAGACCGAACAGGAGAAGTTGTTTTATACGACATCAACCAAGGTGTCCGTCGAACAGAAATACCTCTTGGGCAAATGGGTGAAAATATCAAAAATGCGACTATTTCAATTGAGGATGAACATTTTTATACTCACCAAGGTATAAGACCGACATCTATCGCTCGGGCTATATTGGTCAATATTTTCAAAGGAAGCCTTTCACAAGGAGGATCAACAATAACTCAACAAATTATTAAAAACACTCTTTTAAATAGAGACAAAACATTTACTCGTAAAATAAAAGAGTGGGTACTTGCTATAAAACTTGAAAGACAATTTACTAAAGATCAAATACTGGCAATCTATCTCAACGACAACCCATATGGTGGAACCATCTATGGTATAGAAGAGGCTTCTGTGGCTTACCTAAACAAACACGCATCAGAATTGACCGTCGCAGAATCTGCTTATATGGCAGCTATTCCTAAAGCGCCTAGTTATTATTCTCCTTTCGGAAAAAACAAAGACAAACTTGAATCTCGTAAAAATACAGTCTTAAAAAAGATGTCGGATTTGGGCTATATAACAAAAGAACAGTATGATCTCGCCAAAACAGAAGTGGTGACATTTAACACCCAAGCCCAAAACAGTATCAAAGCGCCGCACTTTGTATTTTATATTCTTGATTATCTTCAACAAAAATACGGTGAAGATGTTATGGAAAATGGTGGTTATACCATCACCACAACAATTGATTACGAGCTTCAGCAAAAAGCTGAAGAAATAGTCAAAGAAAAAAGTATTGCCAATGAAAAGGCAAACAATGCCTCAAATAGTGCCCTACTTGCTGTTGACCCTAGAAACGGTCAAATAATTTCTATGGTTGGATCAAGAGATTATTTTGATAAAACAATTGATGGTGCTTATAACGTAGTAACAGCAAAACGACAACCAGGTTCATCTTTTAAACCCTTTGTTTATGCTGCCGGTTTTCAAAAAGGTTATACACCTGAAACAGTACTTTTTGATGTAGCAACAGAATTTTCAACAACTTGTGCTAGTGATCCAAAAACTTGTTATAACCCAAATGACTTTGATGGACTCTTTAAGGGCCCTATATCTGTTCGAAGTGCTTTAGCAGAATCTAGAAACGTACCAGCAGTAAAAATGCTTTATTTGGTTGGACTAGATGACGCACTCTCTACTGCAAAAAACCTTGGTATTACAGGACTTGGTGATAAATCAAAATATGGTCTATCTCTTGTTCTTGGTGGAGGAGAAGTTTCTCTACTTGATATGACTACTGCTTACGGAGTATTTGCAAATAGTGGTATAAAAAATAATACAACCGGAATACTTTCTGTTAAAGATCGTGACGGTAATATTGTTGAACAATTTGAACAAAGTGATTCACAGGTAATAGATAAAAATGTTGCTCTTAATATTAATGATGTTTTGTCTGATCCAGTAGCTCGTATACCAACATTTGGTAGTAGTCTAACTATCCCAGGTGTAGCATTTAAAACAGGTACTACTAATGACAACAAAGATGCGTGGATTATGGGCTACACCCCTACTGTTGTTGTTGGTGTCTGGTCTGGTAATAACGATAACAAACCTATGAAAAAAGGAGGTTCTGCTGTTTCTGGTCCGGCTTGGAAAGATTTTATGAATGAAGTTTTAAAGAAGTACCCTACAACTACATTTGAAAAACCAGCTATGGATCCTGACTATAGCAACCTAAAACCAATACTAAGAGGTGTTTGGATGGGAAATCAGAGTGTTTGGATAGATAAGGTTACAGGAAAACTCGCTACCGAGAACACCCCTATAGAAGCTCGTGAAGAGCGTATTATTACAAATGTACAAGACATATTATATTGGGTTAATAAATCAGATCCTCGAGGCCCAGCTCCTCAAAACCCAAGTAATGACCCACAATTTTACCTATGGAACAGAGGTGTACAATCTTGGTGGGAACAAAATAAATATAAATACAACATAACAAACCCATCAGACTTACCAACTGATTATGAAACTATTCATATTGATCAAAATAAACCAAATATTATTATTTCTGGTCTCCCTGATGAACTAAAAACATTAGATAAAACAACAATATCTATAAGTACTGATAGTCAGTTTGGTTTAACCTCTGTTGATATTTTTATTGATGATAATTATATTATTACCCTTCCAAGCCCTTTTCGTTTTGTCTTTAATCCTAAAGAATATGGATATACAACAGGAACGCACACCATGAAGGCCATAGGGACTAACAGTATCTACGCTTCAAACTTTAAAACTAAAACATTTACTATTACACAATAGATTCTATTTTATATTTTTTTAAAACAGTAATTAACTGATTCTTCTTTAAAAAAATAACAGTCTTAATTGTTGGTGATACAGAAAAAAATATTTTATTATCTTTTATTTTAACTTGATCAGAAGATATTTTTATACCTATTATATTATTGATTTCTCTTACAACATCTTCTTTATAATTTTCTTTATTTTGAAGAGACCTAGTTATTTGATCAAGAATATTATTAAAAAGTGACATAAGAAACTATCTATTTGTAGGCATTAAGAGATACATAAATGATGTATCTTGTACTCCTTTTATAATAATAGGTCTATTTGGTTCAGTAAAAGAAATAGAAACACTGTCGTTTTGTATAGCTTGAAAAACATCTAAGAAATATTTTAAATTAAATGAAACCTCAATACTGTCCCCTTCTATAACAGCATCTATAGAAGATATAGATGATCCTACATCTGTATTTTTAGAATCAATATTAATTTTCTTTTCTTCTTTTTTTACAGAAAAAGCTACTTGAAAAAATTTATCAGCAAAAATAGTAGATAACCTAAGAGTTGATAAAAGTTCTTGTTTCATAACAACTACCTTAGTTTTTTCTTCTTTAGGTATGATTATTTTATATTCAGGAAAGGCTCCATCAATTAATCTAGTTGTGAAATAAACACCGTTTCCTGATATTGATAATTGATTTCTATTAAAAGATATTCTTATATCACCAGTAAATAAATCTAAAACTCTAAGTACATCAGAAATACTTTTATAAGGAATAAGTATTTTAGAAATATCTGGAGTATTTTTTGATTTAATCTTCTTTTCTGCTAAACGGAAAGAGTCTGTTGCAACAAAAACAAAGTTTTCTTGTTCTGTATAAATAAAAATACTGGCAATTTCAGGTTTTATTTCCGTATTAGCTGCACAGAAATAAACACTCCTTATACCTTCTTGCATAACAGAACTTTTTACTTCAAATGATTCACCTTCAACTATTGGTAATGTTGGAAAATCTTCTTGTGGTAAACATTTAATAACTGTTTTATTACTCTCTGTAGTAACCACTAAATTATCATTTTCTAAAATAAGAGAAACTTCTTGTTTACCTGAAACATTACTAACAACATTTGCCAATACTTCCCCCTTTATAAGTACAACACCTTCTTGTTCTATTGTTGCTGGTATTTCAATCTCTATACCCACAGCTAGGTTTGTAGAACGTATCTTAAGACTTTTACCACTAGCAATGATTAATATCGCGTGAAGTGTTGGCAAACTAAGGTTTTTACCAGTCATCTTATCAGCCAAGATTACTGAGTTTTTTAATTGTTCGGTTTTGCACTTTAATTTCATATTTTTTATAAAGATATTAGTAGAGCTTCTAAGGGGGTGTGGATTGTGGAAATGTATATTTTAGTTTTATAAATCAATATATTTTTTGATCTATACCTGTGTATTACTTTTATTAAATTATTTTTAAATATATTCATAATATTTTTTTATACAACTTATACTTTTATATACACAAGATATGCACATTTATTTAAACATTATTCTTATATCCTCAAGTTCCTTCATAAGGTGTGGATCTTTTTGTAATTCACCTTTTATTTTTTCATAAGAGTGAATTACTGTCGTGTGGTCTTTACCACCGAGTTTAGAACCAATAGAGGGGTAAGATTCATTAAAATCTTCTCGTAAAACAAACATTATCATTTGTCGAGCCTTAACTATCTCTTTTCTACGCGTCTTCTCATAGATAATATTTTCACTGAGGTTGTAGTACTCAGATATTTGCTTAACAATACTTTCTATTGATATATTTTTCTTAGGTTTAACACTATTTCGAACTAATTGTTTTATTTCAGTCAATGAAACAGGTTTTTGTTTCATATCTGCGTGCATCCGTATAATATTTAAAACACCTTCTATTTCACGAATACTACCAGTTATAGAAGAAGCGATATAAGAGAGTACTTCTGGTTCAAGTGGTATATCTTGCATAGAGGTCTTATCTTTAATAATCGCCATACGGCTCTCAAGGTCTGGCTCTTGAATATCAATAGTCATACCAGCATTAAAACGTGTTTTTAGTCGATCTTCTAGTCCAATAATATGGTTTGGGTGCTTATCTGAAGAAAATACAATATTTTTTCCTTGTTCATATAAAGTATTAAAAAGATGAAATAGTTCACTTTGAGTTCCGTCTTTTCCAGAAATAAACTGAATATCATCAATAATCAAGACATCAAACTTTCTATACTTTTCTCTAAATGGGACAGAGCGACTATTTTGAACAGAGGAAACATAATCACTCATAAATCTCTCTAGTGTTGTATATATAACTTTTTTCTCCGGGAAAGCGCTTTTAAGTTCGTTTCCGATCGCTTGTATGAGGTGGGTCTTCCCTAGTCCACTAGCTCCATATATAAACAATGGGTTATAAGCACTACCTGGTCTTTTCACAACCGCCTGAGCTGCGGCGTAAGCAAGTTCATTAAATGAACCAACAATAAATTTATCAAATGTATATCTTGGGTTTAGATTATCATCACGATTAGTATATAAATCGTGCATAGGTAGTTCTGATTTCTTTTGAACTTCAGAGGTTTCTATTGTTTGTTCTTTTGGGACAATACGACTAATAACAAATTCAACACCTCTTATGTGATCAGCCGAAGAAACTAAACTTTTTAATATAAGTTTTTGATATTTTGTTACCATCCACTCTTTTATAAAATCATTTGGTACACCAATGAAGACTATTCCATCATCTTCTTTGATTAAAGCGGTGTTTTTAAACCAAGTGTTGAAGTGGCCCAGTGTCACCTCTTTTTTAATGTCCTCAAGACATGTATCCCAAAGTTGTGATATATCTGTGCTCATGAATAACTCAATAATACGACGGTAGTCATTTAAATTAAAATTGTTAATAACCTGTGGATAGTGTTGATTATAGCAAGATATACAATACTTGATTAAATAAATCTTTTTGTGTATAGTGTGCCTACTATATGTCTCAAACATACCAGCCAAAAAAACGAAAAAGAGCTAAAACTCACGGATTTCTAGTCCGAAGTGCTACTCCAACAGGCCGAAAGGTTATATTAGCAAGACGACGAAAGGGTCGTTCTAAGGTAACAGTTTAGGTATGTTGCCGTCACGAAAACGGCTCTCTAGGTTAGAATTTACTCAATTTTTAGCGTCAAAAGACGTAAAGGTTGTATTTAACCCATTAGGTACTCTAAAGTATAAAAAAAGCCTTATTTCACAAGCCTCTGTTGTTATTTCCTCAAAACATGAGAAAAGGGCTGTTTATCGAAATAAGCTTCGAAGACGTATTTATAGTATTTTTGAAGCTTATTTTAAGGATAATAATGATCAAAATCAGTATATTTTATATATATCAAAACAGGCACCTTCTTTCGAATACTCACAAATAAAGGCATTTCTCTATGAACTTCTTAAAAAGACTACCAAATAAGGCTTTTATTGGACTAATATTGCTATATAGGGCTGTATTATCCCCTTCTGTAGGGATTCTGCGATTTTTACCGTTTTACCCTCGTAATACTTGTATATTTTATCCGACCTGTTCGGAGTATGGAATCCAATCATTTCAGAAATACCCCTTTTTAAAGGCCCTAAGAAAAACATTAGGTAGAATCGGCCGTTGCCACCCAGGAAACGAACCAGGGGTAGATTTGCCATAATCTGCTATACTCTCGGGTATGAATACACTTTGGAATAACTTTCTGTACGAACCAATTTATAACTCGCTTATATTTATTGCCCAGCATGTCGCCTTCAAAGATGTTGGTTTGGCTGTAGTTATACTGACAGTACTTATTCGTTTTATTTTGATGCCACTTTCTAAGAAAAGTATTGTTAGTCAATATAAAATGCGACTTCTACAGCCTAAGCTAGACGCGATAAAAGCTAAGGGTCTTTCTAAAGAAGAAGAATCAAAAGAACAATTTGCTCTTTATAAGACAGAAAAAATAAACCCTTTCTCTGGTTGTTTATATATCCTGATACAACTCCCTATTTTGTTTGCTCTATATTTTGCTTTTATGAGAGGTGTTGATCAGCCGACTCATCTATACAGTTTTCTCAGTACTGATGGACTAAAAAACATGTTCTTGGGGCTTATTGATATTACTAAACCGTTCCTACCTTTTGCTATCTTAGCCGGTGTTACTCAGGCCATACAAGCATTTCTTGCGCCAAAACCACCAGAGACAAGTGGTACTGGTTTTCAAGCTCAGTTTACAAAAAGTCTTTCAATGCAGACCAAATATATTTTGCCTATCATAATCATCTTTATCTCAGCAAAATTAGCTTCTGCTGTGGCGTTATATTGGGTTATCACCAACATCTTCTCTATCGTTCAAGAATTATACTTCCGAAAGTCTCTAAACCTGCATCCTGTAAAGTCTTAAAGACTAAACTGCCACAAGATACCACTTTGTTTATCTATAAAGTAAAGTAACCCAAGACTCTCATTTACTTGTAAGTTTGTCATATCAAATGACTCACCTTCTGTTGGTGTGTGTAGGACATCAAATATGTTTGCTCCTGTATATATACGAAATATTTGATCAGAGAATGTTGTAGTTCCTGCGTACCAAGAGTCAGGATAGGTCCCTTCTGGTATTGTGCCACCTCCTGCGCAAATAAGGTCTTCATCTATAAGCCAGGCACATTTTTCAGGTAAGATAGAGTTGCCAATACTGCGGACAACGCCTGTTTTAGTAGAAAGTATTCTAGTCACAAAACCTCTAGGGGTGCTCTCTGAATACAACACATAGGTACCCTTTGGACTAATAGAGGTTGTAAGCCCTTTTATATCCCCCAACACTCTAGTGAGTCGTTTGTTTGCGGCGTCTACTTGATATAAGAAACCTGATGCTGTGCCAGAAGCTTTTGTTTGTAAAAATATATCCTTACCACCCCAAGATACTAACCATTCACGAAACGGACTGCGCAACAACTCCTTCCTATTCGTATTAGTTGATGTGGTGGTAAAAAGCACTGATGATCCGTTATCAACCGTTACTCTGGCTACGGTTCCACCATCAGGAGAAATTGCCATACTAGAAATACTGTCCGGCAAATAACTACCATCTTTCTGGGTCCTTGTTCCGTCTGGGTTTTTCTCTGGAATAGGTACACTATAACTAGCTATAGTTTTAGTATCTTCTCTTAAGAATCTTAGTATTGCTGTTTTACCTCCATCTGCAAAAAGGGCTTCATAAATATTGGCAGCATATATATTACTGATCTGAACAGGTATTGTCCCATTTCTTATCTCGTAGAC
>CAYJDV010000013.1:0-14674 GCA_964369095.1 uncultured Candidatus Saccharibacteria bacterium
TATCTTTTAAAAGATTATGCGCGCTGTACGTTTACAGCGTTCATTCCTTTTGGAGATTCTTCCATTTCAAAACTTACTGAATCACCTTCGCGAAGTTCATCAAATTGAACTCCTACAAGAGCGTTACTGTGAAAGAATAAATCCTTTCCAAGTCCTTCTGCAGTTATGAAACCGAAACCTTTGTCAGTAATCTTTTTGATTGTACCTGTCATAGAATTGGTTAACTAACGAATAATATACAAAATAAAACCTTAAGAATCGACGTGTTTCGATAAGACCTTTTTGCTAGATAATAGTAGTATATTTTTGTCAATAAGTCAAGTACCTTTTAAAACCTATATTTATGAGCCTAAATATAAAAAAACTCCTTGCGGAGGTTGTTTATAGAGGTTTGTTCCTAGAAAACTTTCATAGAGGGTTAGAACTGAGTTTGTTTATACGGTGCAACCATGCTGCCATGATTGCGTTTGTATAGCGCGCACAGCCGTCCAGGCAAGCGAGAATGTAAAGGGAGAACCTTGTGCTCAATATAGCACCCATGTTTAGGCATAGATACTATCATTGTTGTACTTCTGTGTCATAACGCATCTGGGGTATCTATTTACTAGCATTACTGTATAGTTAGACCCTAATCATCGAATTAGAATTACTAGCTTCATACAATAAAAATTTATGACAGAAGAAGAAAAAAAGATTCACGAAGCAGAAGAAGCTAAGAAAAAAGCTGAACAAGGAGATACTCACTCTACAGAAGAAGTCGCTACAGAAGTAGAAGCTCCAACTGAAGAAGTAGCTGCGTAATCAATACTTGACATCAAATACAAATTTGATACTATGTATTGGTAAGTCACTTTGAGACCTTAAAATTGATGAGTGATTTATACACATGCCCCCGCAAGGGGGTTTTGTGTTTTTAACTCTGATATCTTTTTAATGTTAGAATACGAGTATGGAAAATAAAAACAATGTAGCGCTTTTTAGTCTAGTATTCCTTGTTGTAGGTATATTTCTTGGCTGGCTTATTTGGGGTAGCGACAATGATCAGTCGAAAATGATGTGGAAAAATCAAGGCGTCCATATGATGCCCGATGGATCTATGATGGGCAATAACAACATGGACATGCAAGCTATGATGGATCAGATGAATGCTGGTCTTCAGGGTAAAACAGGAGACACTTTTGATCAAGAATTTCTTTTTGAAATGATAGTTCACCATCAGGGAGCTATCGATATGGCAAGACTTGCTTTGACCAATGCTAAGCATCAGGAAATAAAAGATTTAGCAGCTGCTATCATAACGGCTCAAACTAAAGAAATAGAGGAGATGAAGCAATGGCAAAAGACTTGGTACAATAAATAATCTCACTTTAGATTCAATAAAAAACCACCAAATATTGCTGGTGGTTTTTTATTATTCTTCATTCTGATAAGATATTGTTATGAGTAAAACAGAACTCCTTGGTGGAACAGTGCATAAACTTCCAGAAGACTTTAAAAAGATCATCACGCTGAACCCAAAGGTTAGAATGCTCTGGCAAGATATAACTCCGCTAGCACGCAATGAATGGATATGCTGGATCACCTCTGGTAAAAAAGTAGAAACTAGAAATATTCGTATTGAGAAAGCTATCTCAAAAATGAAAGGAGGTATGCGCCGACCATGTTGCTGGGCAGGGTGTAATCATCGTTAAGGTAGCTAATTTACAACTAAAAGTATCGCAGTTGATACGATTGGTGCGATGATATGAAATAAAGGATGAAGTTTTTCATATGAAGCTCTTTTCCATCCGTACCAGAAAAATAGTACTACCAAAGTAAGAAGTGTAAACAATGTTATTTTGGAGTTTGTCGCATAAGCATATATGTAATAGTACATATACAAAAACGCACCAACAGCAAAAGACCAATCAAGTATTTTGAAAATAGTAAATTGTTTTGATTTACGGTCTATAAGTCTATACCAATGGAAAATAGGGGAGAAAATGAAGATGCCTGTCGCAAAGAAGCAGTATAACCATTGTTGATATAGAGCTGCGGTTAGGGCAGGAAGTATCAGAAAGATGTTTGAGAGCATCATAGATATTTGTTCTTTCTGTAATCTTTTCATTATTTAATTATATCAGCCCCTGAGCACGAAGGGGTGTCCGAATGATCCTTGCATAAAAAAAGCCCCTATTTAGGCTTAAAAGCAAATAGGGGAAGTTCGTAGTCTTTTATTTTTTGCCATTGCTGGCCTTCTTCCAAACCTTTTTTCCAAACTTCCACGATCTGAACCGGGATCTCCATTACTTCAGTAGGCTCGTTCTGTAGCTTTGGCCACAACCAATCAAAATCAGCAAACATATGGTTCGCAATTGTAATGTGGAGTGTATTTTCATAATCATACGGACCATGTTCATAGTGTGGCAATCTCGTTAGTAAATCGTTGATGCCAACCCATAAAGATGCAACGCCTCGGGTTGCATGTGCAGGTAATACAATGTATTGCTTTCCAAACGCAAAAAGATTATTCGTAACAATTCTTGTTTGGGAAATCTGTAGAACCATACTCTCTGTCAGACTTAAGATCCTTTCTGCAGACAATTCTTTAATTGGGCTATGAAAAGTCATATGAGGAATGATTTTCTTATGTGGAGCAGGTATACCCGTCAAGCTCTCTATGTGATCCATTAAAGCAATAATTTTGTCTTTATATGGGTTAGGAATAGGAAATAGAATAAGATATTTGTATTTCATTGTACTTAGTTTTAGTTTTATTTTCCCTTACATTACAACTTCACCTTGACTTTGTCAAACGGGGAGGGTAGAGTAGGAGAAAATAGTTATATATGGCAACAAAACCCTTTATATTAAACGATGATAACAAGAAGTTACTTGAAAGCCTTCATACGAAACTTTTTAAAAAATACGGGGAAAGCTTTTACGAGAAATACGTAGAATCCTCGGTTTGTATTAAGACAGATGACCCTTCAAAAGTTTTATTGAATGTGACGTTTACATACGATCAGGATACAAAAAAAGAGAAAGTCTTTGAAGAGCTTAAAACAGACATCAAAAAAATATTAAAAAGTATCAACCTGTTGGACTACTTTGATGATGTGGTTATGGTTGATAAGTACTCTCCAAGATCACATTGGTAGAACAATCAGTTAACTATTAGTCACCCCTCAAAAGGTGACTTTTTTATACACAAACATACACTCCCTC
Organism: uncultured Candidatus Saccharibacteria bacterium; assembly: GCA_964369095.1. GTDB lineage: Bacteria > Patescibacteriota > Minisyncoccia > Phycocordibacterales > UBA9973 > UBA4124. Next base: position 3,208 of record CAYJDV010000013.1, read on the forward strand.
AAACACATTTCTGTATAATGATTATTTCAGTGTATCTTTTATGTATCTTGGTGATTAAGTGTATCTAGCTCCGAACTTGGGACTACCTGACCTGAGCCTGTGGAAGGGTTGTTCAAATAGAAATAATAAAAGGCTGACACATGGTCAGCCTTACTAACTTTCACTGTTTACTCATCTATATCGAGGTTAAACCTTTCTTTCACTTCAGATATAGATTGATCAAAAGCAAATTCAAAGCCATTTCTCCAAGCAGTGAGTCTTCCCTTTAAATAAAGAATGAAAGCCCATGGGAGCTTACTGCCAATTGAATAAACAATTCCTTCATAGTTTGTTTCAAACCATAAGGTAATTTGATCAATCTGAGTTTTCTTTATCTTCTCAAGTTCGTCTTTGCTAATTTTCATTCCTTGGCTATGTTCGCTTATCATACCTTGGAGTTCGTCATCTGTATTTGTTGTAGCAAACCGAAATCCATCCAATGTAACACAGTTCCATTTTTTACCAGTTTTTTCCTGAAACTTTTTATTTTGCTCAAACAAGTTTCTTATAAATACCCTGGTAAGTTCACCCCCTATACTTGGCGGGGATTTCTTCATAACTGTATTTATCCTATGTAGTGAGAAAAGCGGGGTATCACCTATGGTAGAGAGATGTAATTGAGCCAAAGATAGACTTAACTTTTGAGTAATGATGGGTCCTTGTTGGAGTATCATAGTACGCAGTTTTTAATTGTTTAGAATAGTTTGGCCTTACTATACCAGTATCTATTGACTTGTCAAGTATAATGTGCTATTATGCACAAGAACAAAAACAATTGAAAATGAAAAATATAATTTATTGTTTGATTTTATCTGCTTACACTTTTTTGATCAGTTGCAGTGGGGAAACTCCAAAAGGAGAAATAATCCTGTCTTCTGGTGAAAAAGCCACTGTAAAAGTAGTAAACCTGCCCGAAGACTTCCAGATGGATACTGAGGCCATGGTGTATAGATCAGAAGACTGGCATGACGGTATTGTTAGCTATTATTCCGGAAATAGTTTTCCAAAGAAAAACAGCAACGGGAAAATTATTTCTTATTACAAAGCCAAAATCATAAAACATTAACAGGCTTTATATCCTCGATGATCACAAGATTGTCGAGGATATTTTTTTTGCTCCGAACTTTGGACAGCCTACCCGACTAAAGTTTAGGATAAAAAAAGAGCTACTTGTGTAGCTCTGTGTAAGTGATATTTTAAAATATGTTACATGTCTATGTAGCAATTTGCATTAATTTTATCCTCTTCCTCTTTAGTTAGACCAAGAATTGTAGTCATACCTTCCAGTTTGTAGCTCCACATACAGGCTTTGGCATAGTTTCTGGTGTTTAGCCAATCTACGAGGTTTTTACGTTGATCTTCAGTAAACCCCTCTGTGACTTCCTCAAGCCATTTCTGGTAGGCTTTCACCTCCTTCTTGTATATTTCCAGAGGGTCAGCTTTTTCGTCTGCAATATAACCTTCCAGCTCTTTGGCTTTTAGTTTTTGCAATAATTCATTAGCAAGACTTTCTTTTAGAGGTTCAGATGACATATTGCACCCGAAGAACACAATATTAACGACTTTTTTCATGTTATATATTTTCCCTCACATTACAACCTCAACTTGACTTTGTCAAACGGGGAGGGTAGAGTATGGAAAAAATAAACTATTCGTTATGAATCTAAAAAAAGCACTTATTTGGACTATTCTCAAAGGGGAATATCACCGTTCTTTAAAAGAAGAAGATAAACAAATTGCTGCATCAATGCCGATTTTGACAGCTTTATTTCCTGGGATCACTTACTATTCAATGAGTGGTTTTCATACCGTAATGGTAAATTATGGAAAGCCGGCCTTAAAGAAACTATTCCCTGAAATTTTAACATTAAGAGAAACAGAAGTTTCAATAGAGGAAACGATTGAAATAATACCATTCCTAAGTTCGAAGGGTTATGAATGGGAAGATGATCCTAATTGGAAGGAAGAATTCAGTAGATTGATTGCAGCATAAGATATTATTTGTTGGGTGTTTTTTATTTTTTAAGAACCACCTTTTTTATTTACTCCGAACTTGGGACTACCTGCACTGAGCAGTTCGACAGGCTCACTGTGAACTAGTCGAAGTGATGTTTGAATGAGTTTAGGGTAAATAAAAAAGACCGCAATTAAGCAGTCTATCAAGTTAATTTACAGTCTCAAGCTCATACACCTTCATTGGCTCTGAATCATCTTCTGGCCATACACAACCGTACCCACGTTCTTTCCACCAAGCTTCAGCTACGGGGCCAATCGTAGTTGTAACAGTTATAGATAAACTCTCTATAGTATTTACTGCCATTTTAGCTACTGTAGTTTTAATGGAAGGCATCACACTGCAAACAGGTTTAGGTCTTGTGTTGGTATTTTTAGGAACACTCCTTGTTGCCATCCCTTGGGAAAAAATAAAAGCATTTTTTTTAATAAAAAATTTAATTCTTGATCCGAACGTGGTACGACCCGTCTGGCCGAAAGCGAATCTGAGGTCGATGTTCGAAAGAGTTTGGCCAGATAGAATATCTTATACCGATTTTGCCAGTGTAATAATAATCAATATCCCTAGACTATTTAGCAGGAAAGATATGGTTAGAAACTGCCAGTTCTTAAGTTTAGAGATTCCCATAAGTCCTACACCTATTTCATCTGGGAACGGAGATGCGATGATGATCGCTCCCAGTACTGGTGCCAACCACCCAAAGTACGGAGTACTTATTAGACGCTCAAGATAGGAACCTCCTAATTTCATAAATATAGGTTTTATTTCTTCAAAGACATTGTCCTTAAGGAAGCGAAATATAATATAGTCTCCAATCACTGCACCGACTCCTGCGGAAAGCGCTATAAGGATAGGATTATAAATTTGTGCGAGTTTAAACAGTACCACTCCTGCAGGAGCAACAGTGAATGTAGAAACGAAAAATATTCCCGCAACAAAAGAACCAACGTAGCCTAATCGAGAGATACTATGAATTACTTGTTGACCTATTTCCGTATTTGTAAAATAAAATACTAAAACTAAAATGGCGATCAATAAAAATGTGTTTTTAAACCTCCAAGATTTGTACGTATTTAAAAGTCTTTCCATGAAAACAATGATACTTAAATAAACCTAAAAGTGCTAGCTCCGAACCTAGGACTGCCTGCCCTGAGCCCGTCGAAGGGATGTTCGAATAAGTTTAGGGTAATAAAAAAACCTATCTGAATATTCAAATAGGTTAATGATGCATTTACTAATTACCACCTTCTTTCATTATGATTACTGTTGCCACATAAACCGCCACACAAAGCGCAATAGTTTCCTGTACCAATAAGTGATGTACTTTTTCGCCTCAGGTTACTCAGGGTTACTTTTTTTGCAGATTTGATCCACTTTTGATCTGCTCCTAATGCATAACCACGATTTTCTAATTCATCTTTCAGCTTGTCTTCAGTGGTATTATCACCCAAATTTGCTCTTTTGGTGCGATGTGGCCATAATCTTAATAACTCTCCATCTTCTACTTCAACTATTTCCTTACGTGCAGTACCTAAGCTCATATATTGTTGCTCAGTAATTGGTGTGGCCAAAATAATTCCCGGGCCCCAACCATCAGCACTACAGGTAGGGTGAAGATAAGCAACCTTACCGTCAACTTTTCTAAAAGTTCCTTTATTGCTTTCCATGTTGTTAATTTTTTCTTTACCTTACAACTTCACCTTGACTTTGTCAAATAGAGGGGGTAGAGTAGGGGAAATTCACCAAAACAATAAGTTATGATATTTTCATTAAAAGAAAGAAGTTCAAAATTACTCGATGAGCTTAGCCAGTCCTGGATTGATGAAGTCTACAATTTTGTAAAATTAATTGTTCTGGGTATCGATGAGACACTTGTGGTCAAAAAGAGAGGCGATGATGGGGGTTTTGCAAACGTATTAGATGTTGTTCAGCCAATTGATGGCGCAGATGAATCTCGGCACTTAGTTGGAATGATATTTTTTGACGAAAGCAATGACTCTGTGTTGGTTGATCTATCTGAAGACTGCAAATACATTATCCCACTTCAAAAGGTAGATTTTGCTGCCCGTATTAGATCCATGATTAATGAGAAAAAAGTGGAAGTTTTATTGGGCAGTATGATTTCTGATATCAAAGGTGCCGGTCAAAAATAGCTTAAAATAATGTATAGAGAAGCCATTCCTAAGGTGGCTTTTTTCTTTTGTAACACCATCAGTATTACGGATGCTCCGACGACCTGCCTGCGCAGACAGGACTTGGGACGATGTTCGAATGAGTTTGGGGTAGTCATGTTCACGCAAATTAAGAAGACAGACCGTTTGCTATCATTTGAAATTTTTCTATATGCGCATTAAGTTTTTCTTTATCGCACTCTTTGCATAAGCTAGGCTTACTACTTCCGCTCAACATAACCATGGTCTTTTTTTGACACTTCTTACAATTTGTATAAGGAATGTCTATGTAAGGTGAAAACCACGTACTTTTTGTTGAAGGTAATTTCCTGGAAAGTTTTGCAAATTCTTCGGTTGGATAAAAGTTTGCCAAATCCAGTCTGATGAGATTTGTTAAGGTACCAAGAGGCTCTAGGGAATTATCTAAGGCCTTAATATTCGTTAGGTGCAAATACTTCAGCTTCTTTAAATGAGACAAGGGTGAAAAAGTTGACACTTTCATTCTAGACGAGCTCTCCATGCCACCTGCAACAACCAACACTTCCAAATTAGGCAAGTTTACTAACGGACTCATATCGGTAACGTTTTTAAGGCTTTCAATTCTAAGAGCTTTCAAATGTTTCAACATTGAAAAGCTAGCCAGATTCTCAAGCTTGTTGCATCTCTCAATTGAAAGTACGGTAAGGGAAGTAAGGAGCTGTAGTTTTTCAATCTCATTAGTCTTCAAGTTTTCGATAAAGAGCTCTTCAAGGGAAGTGCATTTGCAAATTTTATCAAAGAAATCTTCATTCACGTCAAAACACCAAAGTCTTTTAAGTTTAGATAGTTGTGATAATTTGGTGATTCCTTTTACCTTTGATATTAGACGAAGTTCCACTACATTTTTATTTGTAGTAGATATATCAGAAACTGCCTGAGACCATGACTGTCTAGCGGGGAATATCTCATCAGTATTGTCCATCGATAAAGCATAGCACTAAGGTTATTAATTTGAAAATGCTCACAAATAAAAAACAGCCCTGCTGAGCTGTCTCCTATCTAATATTTTTTTGCTCCCCGGGTAGGAACACCAATCAGGTTTTTCTCCCTCGACTCAAAACTCGTCAGTCACTCGTTTTGGTCTGGGCACCAGCTCGACCATTTCTTTTGCTAAAGAACTCTGTCTCCGCTGTTCGAATCCTACACGCACACAAAGCAGTTTGTGTGCTCCGGGGAGCCAAACAAAAAAGCACCATTGAAGGCACTTTTTTGCTGGCTCCGAACCTGGGACGATGTTCGAAATTGTCTGCTTGGAAAAGAGGGGAGTATGGGCTTATAAACAAAGGTGCCTATACGTCCGAAATTAACTAAAGTTAATCAAAAAACTGTACATACCCATACCACACACTCCTCGTAACGGTTCTCCTGCTTTGGGAATACCTATGTCAATAGTTTCTTCTCCAGTTTGACTAAGTATCTTTTGGTATCCGATTGATCGAATTGCCAATGATGCCGAGCAGTCATAGGTGCCGTTTGTCTTCACAATTAGTTTTGTTGGAATTCCTGCTTTGGCACTAGACACATTCGGTAAATAGCCTCCCTTTGCATCAATTGTTACATATTGAACGCCGTCTTTGACCTCTACGTTCTGAACTGGCTGGTTGATGGCTACGGTGTTGTCTTTAGATTTTGAACCACCAAGGAAAACGAGACCAAGACCAACGACGAGAGCGAGTGTGATAATAATAGAAGCAGTTTTGTTCATAAGATGATTATACCAAATTAGATGTTAAAAAGCGGATTAATGATGCCAAGCCCTGCAAGACCTGCAAGGAGGGCAAATAGTCCAAGGCCTATAACTACTACTCCCGATGACTTGAAGAATAGTGGCGCATGTTTTGAGTGAGCGAGGGTTGCTGATCCGAACGAAAGAAAGGCTAATACAGGGAGTGTTCCAAGTGCGAAAGCAAGCATAATCAGGAGTCCTCCCATAAACGATCCACTTGATAGTGCCACAACCTGCATCGATTGAGTAAATCCACAGGGCAGAAAGAATGTTGCAAATCCTATAATGAGAGGAGTAAGCGTCTTATGCTCAATCTTTCTAAAGAATTTGAAAATCCCCTGAGGAAGTGTGATCTTATTCTTTGCGAAGATACCTACTAAGTTTAAGCCGAGTAGAAGCATGACAAGTGATGCCAGGATCCCTAAGATTGCTGTAAAGGTAAAGCTGATACCAATCGCACTGCCGAGCAATCCAAGTAGTCCGCCGAGTAACGCAAAACTTACCAACCTCCCCACATGAAAGAGTAAGAAAGTTTTCTTATCACTTACATTGTCTTGGGAGATCTTGGCCGAAAGCGAGAGTACCAACCCCCCAACAATGGCCAGACATGAAGAAATAGAGGCGATAAGCCCGATAATGAAACTAGTTGTTGGTGTAGTTTTACCACCAATTCCTAGATTTAGAATTCCTGATTTTTGGAGAATAAAAAAGAGGATCAGAAAAGCAAGACCTATAGGCAATGCTTTCCAGAGTAGACCGTCAGATTTCTTTTCTTCGGTACTTTTTTCAACTGAAAGAGTGTAGCCATTTTGTTTAATCTTGCTTGTGAGAAGCTCGGCCATTATTTCAGGACTTTGATTACTCTCGGCTTCAATGGTAACGGTTTCTTTTTTCAGATTCACCTGCGAATTCTTGATAAAATCTTGTTCACCTAAAATATCCTCAATCAAGATTTTACATGATGCACAATGAGTACCTGTTACGTGGAATGTGTATGTTTTCATAATTAAATTGCTGCTTTTTCTGGGCCTCTATCGTTGTTAATCTCGATAAATTCTTTTATTTTAACTTCATCTATTTCATTCAGTCTCAATATTTGATTCCAAGAGGTTAGTGCAATTGGGGTATCCATTTCTTTACGTGGAATCATGATCTTTTTCCCCGAAGCTTGATTAAATACTTTTTTTAACCTACTCACATCTTCTTCTTTTAAGTCCTGCCTATACCAAAGTACTACTGCTCCATGTTCCAAACTGTGCACGACAAGCTCGTCTGAAATAGGCTTGTTTTTTATGCCTGGACCCGCCACAGCGTCTCCAATGTGAGGCCCCGAAGTAGGCGGGTTTGAATTGTAGGCTTCGTGCAATTCTCCGATTTTAATGTGGGGCGATTTCATTTCCTCTACCTTTTGGCCAACTAATTCGTTACTAAGTTTCACTTGTTCTGTAGTTTGTTTTTTCTGGCCCAGCATCGATATTACTACAACAAGAATACCTATGGCTACGACAACACCTATGATGATTTTATAGCCTGTTTTCATATTAAATTATTTCACTATTCTTCTCCAACATTATGTGATGGATGGTTGAAAGTTTAAGCCAGATTGCGATAAGCATAAGAATTGCTGTGCAAAATAGTGCATCAAATTTCGTAATTCCGAATACGAGATTGTCAGCGCCACCTAATAGGACACCTACAAACACAATGACTCCAGCAAAACCAACTAAGACACTGAGAACATGTAAAATTTTTGATATTTTCATAATATTTTTTAATTAATTTATAATTTCATTCCCTTAATTCGAAGTGAGTTCGACACCACTGAAACACTCGACATCGCCATCGCAAATCCAGCGAACACTGGTGAGAGTAGCCATCCAAATATTGGATAGAAAACTCCAGCAGCAAGTGGAATACCGACAATGTTGTAAATGAATGCCCAGAAAAGATTTTGTTTGATCCCGCGCATCGTTATCTTTGAAAGCTTGATTGCTTTGACAAGCTTTGAAATATCACCACCAAGGAGCGTAATACCTGCCGATTCGATAGCTACATCAGTACCAGTTCCCATCGCAATGCCCACGTCTGCTTGGGCAAGGGCTGGAGCGTCATTGACGCCATCACCTGCCATTGCGACAGTGTGGCCCTTTGATTGAAGTTCCTGTATCTTCTCAAGCTTGTGTTGTGGCAATACATGGGCAATGACTTCATCAATACCGACCAAGGAGGCCATATACTTTGCAGCTTTCTCGTCGTCTCCTGTAAGCATTATTACTTTGATTCCAAGTCTGTGAAGATCGGCAATAGCCTGTTTTGATTCAGTTTTTATCTCATCTGCTACCATTACAAATCCGAGTACTGTATTTTTATTTGCAATGATAATTGGAGTTTTTCCTTGCGCGGTGAATTCTTCTATCTTTGAAACATCAAATGATATTCCGAGATCGGTGATAAGTTTTACATTACCAACATAATAATCAATATTATTTACTGACCCTTTTAGTCCCTTACCTTGAATACTTTCAAAATTTGAAATGTCGTTGATCTCAATTTTTTTGTCAGTAGCATAATTAACAATGGCGTGAGCTATCGGGTGTTCTGATTTTTTCTCAAGGGAAGCGAGAATCGATACGAGTTCATTATTGTTGAGAGTAGAAAGATTCACGATATCAACCAGTGTAGGTTTGCCAATAGTTATAGTCCCTGTCTTATCTACAATAACGGTATCGACCTTATGTAGTTTCTCAAGTGTAGCTGCATCTTTGATCAATATCCCTTCACGAGCTCCTTTACCAACTCCAACAATGATTGCTGTCGGAGTGGCGAGACCGAGAGCACAGGGACACGCAATAACCAGCACTCCAACAAATGACACTAAGCCAAATGAAAGAGCTTGTGCAAAGCCGAGAGAACTTATCCCTATTGCGAGCCATGCTCCTAAAGTCACGAAAGCTATAACAATAACGATCGGCACAAAAACACTTGAAATCTTGTCGGCTAGTGCTTGAATAGGGGCCTTACTTCCTTGAGCTTCCTCTACCATTTTTATGATCTGGGCAAGCATAGTTTCTGAACCAACCTTAGTGGCCTTGAAAGTAAATGACCCCGTTGTGTTCATGGTTCCTGCTACGACCGCATCACCGACTTTCTTTTGGGCAGGCATGGGTTCACCTGTGACCATTGATTCATCTATGAATGAGGTACCTTCTGTTATTTCTCCGTCAACAGGAATTTTAGCTCCTGGTTTTACTATGATGAGATCACCATGTTTTACTTCATTCACTGATATCTCTACTTCTTTACCGTCACGAATTACTAATGCAGTTTTAGCTTGGAGATTGAGGAGTTTTTCTATCGCATCGCCAGTTTTCACTTTTGAGCGAGCTTCAAGATATTTGCCCAAAGCGATGAAGGTGATGACAATAATAGTGACATCATAATATGTTGCATCAACATTTATAAAAGGCTTCAGCACATCTTCAAATGCAGTAACCGCAAAGCTATAGAGGAATGCGGCGACGGTACCGATACCGATGAGGGTATCCATATTAGCTTTCCCGTAACGAAGAAATCGATAAAATCCTAATAGGTATGGCTTACCAACAACAAAAAGTATATAGGTCGCCATAAGGGGAAGTAGATGGTGGAAGAATTCTTTGACTGTATAACTCATTGCAGGAATCTTATTGTAGGTAGCTAGAATATCCCAAGCCATGACAAAAACACTAACTATAGAAAGTGCGATAGCTGGTATAATTTTCGCTCGCATCTCTTTTATCTCAGCGAGCTTTTCCTGTTTTGTTTGATTGAGTCCAAGATGCTCAGCGTGCTCATTCTCACTCATACCCATTTGATTGGCACTCATATTGTGAGTGTCGTGGTTCATAGGGGAGGGTACTACGAGACTATATCCAAGGGGTTCTAACTTCTTATTGAAAGATTCAGGATTAGTTTTAGTCTCATCGAAAGATATTTTGGCATTTTCAGTGCCGTTGTTAACGGAAATTTCATCTACACCATCAATTTTCTTAACAGTTCGTTCAATAATGCTTGCGCATGAGGCACAATGCATTCCTTTCACTTTGTATGTTTTAGAAGTATTCATTGGATTATTTTCTCTTTAACTTATATACCTTGAGTACCTCTTCTTTTGCTTTACCGACCTGCCCTGAAGACATCTGGTGATGCACGCAATGGCCGAGATGATTCTCTAAGAGAGCGTCTTCCACACTTGAAAGACCTTGTTTTACAGCAGAGGTCTGGGTGATAACATCGATACAATAAGTATCGTTCTCGATCAATTTTTGCAATCCGCGAACTTGACCCTCAATTAACTTCAGTCGACGAACCATTTTTGCTTTAGCTTTCTCATCCATGTATTTCATAACAACAGTGTATACCCCTAGGGGGTATCAGTCAACATCAGTTATTTCCTAATGCAAAATGGTTTACAACTATTAAAATAGGGCGCTCCTAGTGGTTATATGTATGTATAAAATAACTAGGTTCGAATTCCTAGAAAGGTATCAAAAATAACCATTACTACATAAGCTTCAAAAAAGTGCTCCAAACTTGGGACGATGTTCGAATAAGTTTGGGGTAATAAAAAAGCCCGACTCGCATATAGCAGTCGGGCGGACAATGTTTACTTTACTACTCTACAAGAACAAGCAAACGTAATTTCATGTAGAAGCCTCATCTATTTCTCCCATTACTCACTTAGAGGGACGGTCTTCGATGGGAGGCTGACTGTCCTAATACCGAGCCGTCAGATCGCTTTATCGGTAGTTTTATACTAGCACATTGATATTGACTTGTCAAGTATATTGTGCTATTATCTACTAAATACTTTGAAAAGGGCCGATATTGGTTTTGGGACACCGTAAAGCTCATTTTGTACTTTTCCATATTGGAGAAGGGGTGGGGAACGGCAAAAACCCGTGGGGCAACTAGTAGCATTCGCTGTTTGTTGTCCTCTTTATTAAAATCTTGAAGTGATTCGAGGTTTTATAGAGATAAAAAATTGTTCATTCAAAAAAATAGTATTATGAGTTTATTACAACATCTTAAGTCTAACTTACCAATATCACATCATGTAATAGATGATGATAAAAATGAGCTTTATACAGATTATAAAAGGGTTGAAAATGATGAGATTGAAAATTTGGTTAGCGATTATTTCAAAAACCAAAAGCTCAAAACAGTAAATGTGACGGCAGAACTTTTAGGGAGTAACCGTCTTTCTTCAGCCATTGTTTTAGATATCTGTGATGGGGATAAGCCAATTAAGAGACTAAACTTCACTAACTCAAGTGGTAGACGTAATATGGGTCCATCATGGATACTATTTTCGGAATATCCAATTCAGTAAAGAGTAAGTAATGTATTAGCGTAGAGCCTCACTTAACCGTGAGGCTTTTTATTTGTATTAAAAGTAATACTTTTATGCAGCTCCGAACCTGGGACGATGTTCGAATG